>PKCT01000073.1 GCA_002862325.1 Phycisphaerae bacterium | reverse complement strand
TCAGGATCGGGATCCGGATCCGGATCCTGGGACCATGCGTTTGACGGGATGTAGAACAGAGGGATGTCGTGGAGCTCAAGAGAAGGCCATTGACGAATGGGGTGACGAGGGCGAGGTTGAGGATTGGATGAAACAGATATAAGATGTCCGGGATCAGATCTGATCCGAATCCAGACGTGTGTCCAGATCCGGATCCCATCGTCGTTGCCGCTGATGATCTCGGGCAGGATGGCGACGCCCCAGTTGGGCTGCCCGTTCGACCACGCCTGGACCAACGAGGTCACGTCGATGCGACGCATGGTGTCGCCGTTGTCGAGATTGTCGCCGGGAAACTCCCCGAGCGCGGAGCCGAGGTCGCTGCCGACCGCCAGTCCGTCGCCCAGCGAATTCCAGGTGGAGTTCTCCTGCCAGGGCACGAGCACCGGGTGCACCCGGAACATCGGGTTGAAGAAGGGCGTGTCGACGTCGTCGGCGATGTCCAGCACGAAGGTGGCCGAGAAGATGGTCGCGCCCTGCGGAATGCGTCCCTCCTCCGGGCCCTCGGAGAAGAGATCGTCGAATCGTACGAGTCCCTGGCCCCGCGAGTCGCTGAAGATCGAGTTCGTCACGTCGTCGTCGCTGGTGCGGGTGTCCTGTTCGCCGTAGCTCTGGTCGGGCTCGTCCTCGTTGATCCAGGTGTCCCGCGTCCCCTCGTATCCATTGATCCCGTCCTGGAACGCCGCGAATCCAGCCTGGCTTCGGTAGCGATCGAATTCGACGGTGTAGGAGAAGAGGCTCTCGTCGGTGAATCGATACTGGTCGAGGAAGGGTGAATAGGTCTGGAACTCGATGCGCTCGTTGGGAACGTCGAAGTTCATGATCCGAAGCCATCCGTCTCCGCCGTTCGGATCGTCCTGGTAGTCGGCGAGGACCTCGCGAACCGGCAGGCCGGCGACGTTGATGGACGTCTGGCGATACTCCTCGTGGAAGTGGCCGCAGTTGACGAGGAAGATGTTCGGCTGCCGTCGGATGAACCAGTCGAAGAGCTCGTTCGCCTGGATCCCGGCGGGGTTGTACTGGTTTTCGAAGGCGTACCAGATGGAGGGGAATCGACCGCTGGGGACGACCGGGACACCCGCGGTGTAGTCCTCGGCGTCCTGCATGTAGCGATGGGTGGTGAAGACGACCGCCTTGTCGCGGTTGCGATCGAGGACGCCCTGGGCCCACGCCAGTTCGTTCAGCGGCGTTTCGCATTCGACGCTCAGTCCGATGAACTCGCGATCGCCACCGTCGAAGAGCTGCCAGGTGCTCATGCCGCTTGGGCTGGCGTTCTGGAAGTAGGGGCGGCCGACGTATCGAGATGGCCCGAAGTAGCTGAGGTAGTTCTGCGGAATGTACGGCTGGCCGGGAACGCCATTCGGCGTGATGTCGTGGTTTCCACTCGTGACGCCCTGTGGCACCGAGGTCGCGTCGAGGACCCGCATCGCCTCGTCGGCGTTCAGCCACTCGCCGTCGACGTCGGCGTTGTCCACGATGTCCCCGTAGTGCGTGACGAATCGAACGTCGAGATTCGCGAGCTGATTGGCGACCCAGTTGGTCTGACTTATGAAGACCTGCGGGAAGGCGTCGCTGTAGTTCTGCGTATCGGGCAGACCGATGATCGAGAACTCGCCGTCGCCGGCGTTGGCGTGGTTGCACAGCAGGGAGGCCGCGATCATGGCGGAAAGGCGGAAGCTCGGATTCATGGTCGTTCTCCTCATGGCCTCCCACAATACGGCGTGATCGGGTGTTTCGAGCCGGAAACGTGTCAAATCCGTCCGGACGCGTGTCGGCGCGGGTTCCCCGGTGTGGTCTGGGGTAGGCTCGGCGCATGCTAGCCGTGCTTGTCTCCGTTTTCGCGACCTTGGTCGCGTCCGCGATCGTCGGCTTGGCTTCGGAGCCGCCGGAGAAGATGGTGATCGACGGTCCGCGCTTCGAGACCATCGTGCTCGGTCGCGCCCAGGACGGTGGTCTGCCGCATCTGGGCTGTGAGCGAGGTTGCTGCGTGAAAGCGAGGCGGGCGGGACGGGTGGAGACGCCCGCGTGCCTGGCCGTACACGATCGATCGACGGGCGGGCTTCTTCTTCTCGAAGCGACGCCTTCGATCGAGGCGCAGGTCGGTCGCCTCCACGAGCTGACCGGTACCACCGGTCGTGGTCGGTCACCGGTCGACGGCATCCTGCTCACCCACGCGCACATCGGGCACTACGCGGGTCTGATCCAGCTTGGTCGCGAGGTCGCCTCGACGCCCGGGACGCCGGTCTGGTGCACGCCGCGCTTCGCCGAGTATCTGCGGACCAACGGTCCCTGGTCGCAGCTGGTCGAGCTCGGCCAGATCGAGCTGCGGGAGATCGTGCCGGGCTCGACCGACGGCGCGACCGCGCCGGTCGCCTTCGAACCGCTGCCGGGGCTGAAGGTGGAGGCGTTCCTGGTCCCGCATCGCGACGAGTTCAGCGACACCGTCGCCTACAAGGTTCGGGGGCCGGCGAAGACCGTGCTCTTCTGCCCCGACGTCGATCGCTGGGATGCGCACGAGGGGCTGCTCGAGCGTCTTCTGGACGGCGTGGACGTCGCCTACGTCGACGCGACCTTCTATGACGGTCGTGAACTCCCCGGGCGCAACATCCTGGAGGTACCGCATCCCCCGATGGTCCGCACCATGGAGCTCCTCGAAGACGTCGGTCGGAAGACGCCCGGGCGGATTCGATTCATCCATCTCAACCACACCAATCCGGCACTCACCGACCTCGAACTCCAGACTCGGATCAAGACGCGAGGCTTCCCGGTGGCGGAGGTGGGCGAACGGGTCGGTCTCTGATGGAGTCGGGTGCGTCTATTTGATACCCTGACCTCGAACATCGACCACCTGGAATCGGGCACAACCCCGCGTTTCGGTGCCGATTCGACCCGCGGGATCACTCATGACCGACGGCAAGAAGACGCCCGAGTACGAGACCCCCAAGGCACAGGCCGAGGATGCCAAGTCTTCTAAGGACCTCTCGGATGATGAGTTGAGCAACGCGGCGGGTGGAGCACCCGCCCCCCAATCGATACGTTGAGTTGATATTTGAATGGAGAAGATCGATGACCGAGCAGAAGAACGCCCTGGCCCAACTCTTTGCGGCGTGCTGGAAGGATGAGGCCTTGAAGGCTCGCTTCATGAGCGACCCGAAGACCGTCCTAGCCGAGTACGACATGCCCGTCCCCGACGGCATCGATGTGAATGTGGTGGAGAACGCCGACGACTGCGTGCACATCACCCTGCCTGCCCCGCCCGCCGGGCAT
>PKCT01000070.1 GCA_002862325.1 Phycisphaerae bacterium | reverse complement strand
CAGCTTGCCGCGTTGTTGCCCGGGAAGCGGGCGCTCGACGGGTGCAACGGGCACTGGGATCCCGACCGGGGATACCACTACCACGCGATCAGCTACGACCAGGCGTTGGAGGCTGGAGTCGCCGAGGATGGATTCCCCTGGATTCTCGGTTGTTTCAAGGCGGAGCCCGAAACGTCGAACTTCCAGGGCGGAGGGCCTCCGGGTGGCGGGGGTGGTGGATGCGACGGATGTGCGGGCAACATGATCCCGCCGCAGGTCTGTCACTGCGTCCGCAACCGGCCGGGCTACGCGTACTGCTGTGATACTTGGGATGCAGCGTGTGCTGCGGTCGCCTCGACGGTGTGCGGCGGGTGAGCAGGTGCTCGCTCAGCCGGGGGGCGTTCGCAGCGACGCTGGTGCTGGTCGTCGCGACGGCGTGTTCCTCGTCGCGAACGGCGGCGCCCGACGTGCCGTCCCCGTCCTCGAACTCCGGAACGAATACGATCGAATCGAGCCGTCCTCTCGGCGTCGTCGTTCCCCAGGTCTCTTCGGCCTCGCCCTCATCGCGAACGATCGAGTTGTTCGCGGACGACGAGGCGGGCGAGCTCCTCGTCCTCGTTCTGACTAGCACGACGTGTCCGATCGCGAATGCGGCGATCCCCGAACTGCGTCGCATCCACGATCGCGTGCGGAGCATGGATGGGCGGATGATCCTCGTGCATCCCGATCCGCTCGCCAGCGACGAGACGATTCTGACCCACGCGACTGACGTAGGGCTCGACACGACGATGGTCCGGGATCCACGACACGAGGTGGTTCGGATGCTGGAGGCGACCGTCGTACCCGAGGCGTTCGTGTTCCAGCGGGATGGTCGGGGATGGCACCTCCGGTATCGAGGGGGACTCGACAATCTCTACGCCGACATCGGGCGTCGACGGAGGCAGGCCACGCAGTGGTACGTCCGCGATGCGTTGGACGCGATCGCCACGGACCAGCCGGTTCCCGTGACGAATCGTCCTGCGATCGGTTGTAGGATCGAGCGATGGGATCCCTGATCGCACCGTTCCTCTGCGGCGTCGCCGTGATCGCGACCCCGCCAGCCGACGAGGCTCCGGAAAGAGCGGATGTGGAGCCGACGGCGGAGGCTTCCACTTGGAACCGGGACATCGCGGAGATCGTGAAGGTTCGTTGTCTGGGCTGTCACCGGATCGGCGGCGCGGCACCCTTCCCTTTGCAGGACCATGCATCCGTGGCGAACCGGGCGACGTTCATCGGTGACGTCGTCGAGAGTGGCCGCATGCCGCCCTGGCTTCCCCTGAACCATGGATTCGTGGGTGATCGTCGGCTCACCGCGCTCGAACGGCGCGCGTTGACGACCTGGATCGCCGCCGGTGCGCCGATCGGAGCGGGGGAGCCCATCCGACTCGATGCCGATCCCGGCGGCGCGGAGACATCGAAGAACGTTCTTGCGCTCCAGATGACCGAGGCGGGCGAGATTCCGGAGGAGTCCGGCCCGGCCTGGCATCGAGGTGAGCTCGACCAGCATGGCGTGATGCTCCCCTTGGAGAACGAGTCCATGCACCGGGTCCGGGCGATCCGACACGTGACGTCCGCCCCCCAGGCGATCCGAGTCGCATCGCTGGTCTTCGACGACACCGGCACGGGTCGATATCTGGACGAGCGCGATCCTCGGGTCGGATTCCTGATGGCGGCGGATGCGGGCGTTCGACCAAGCGGCGTGGATGGAATCCTGCTCGGTGGCGGTGATGGCTTGAGGTGGCCGGATGGGTTTCATACGGAGGTCGCGCCCAACTCGGATCTCGTCGCTGAACTGCACTACCGACCCACTGGTCGTATCGAGCGATTGCAGGAGCGCTTCGAGCTCGAGCTCGTCCCCCAGGACGTGGAGAGCCGACCGGTTCGATGGCTTCCGGTGGGACTCTTCCGCGTGGCGATCCCGGCGGGAACGCGTTCGCTTCTCTCGACGCCCGAGACCGTGGTGCCGGTCGACGTCGACCTTGTCGGCCTCTCGGTCAGAGCGCTCGAGATCTGCGTGGGCGTCGAGGTGGTCGCGATCGACGCAGACGGTGTGGAGACGGTGCTACTCGAGATCGACGAGTGGGACCACCATCAGCGGGAGACGTACGTCCTGCCGGCATGCCGGTCCTTGGCTCGGGGCACCAGGATCCTTGCACGATTCAAGGTCGATAACACGGCCTCGAATCCAGCCAATCCCGACTCTCCTCCGGTGGATGTTCGGCGGGGTCGTCGGACCGGGGTCCTCCTCGTCATGCTTCATGTCGCGGCGGTCGAAGGGCTCTCCGACGATGCTCTGAGCTCCTTTGGAGGCGATTGGGTGAGGCGGCGAGGCCAGTAGGTTTCCAGAAAAAGGAATGGCGGGTCTTTGTTTATCGAACGTTTAAAAAGCCAGAACGTTTTCTAGGCCAAGCATCCTGTTCCTGCTATCTTCGGTTGGCGCGATTTCCCAGTGTTCTGTCGCGGCCCCCTTCGTTTCCCGTGAAATTGGAGAATTCCAGAGATGAAAAATGTGTTTATTGCGACAGCTGCCGCGGCAGCTGTCACCGGCATGGCTGCCGGTTCCATCAGCAACGGTGACTTCAGCAACGGTTCCGTTGGCTGGACGCAGTTCGGTGGCGCCGAAGGTCCCTACGGAGTTGGTGCGGCCTTCGGCTTCGACAACGATTCCGACGCGGTCGTCGCCTACGGAACGTTCAGCGGCACGCCCAACTACAGCGGCTTCACCCAGGACATCGCCGGCGGCTATTCCGAAGGCGACACCATCAACTTCGGTGGCCAGATGTACATCGAAAACGGCAAGGAGCTGTTCGGTGGCAACAACGCCAACATCCAGTTGAACTTCTGGTACGGCGACGGTACCGCCTACGGCTTCACGATCGTCGGTGGCACCGTGAACTCGGATTCCCTGACCGACAACGTCTACGACATCGACTTCAGCTACGTGCTCGACGCCGGTGCCGCATCCGCGACCCGGATCAGCCTGGACTTCACCTACGTCCAGACCGACATTCCCGGTGCGGGGGGCCCCGACAGCGGCGCCGCCTTTGCGACCAACATGTACGCCAACGTCGTGCCCGCACCGGGTGCGTTAGCCCTCCTCGGTCTCGCCGGTCTCGCCGGTCGACGCCGACGCGGCTGAAGCGAACACATCTTTCAAACATCTCACACTCCGGCGTCTTCACGACGCCGGGGTGTTTTCTTGTCGGTTCCAGTCTCGTTTCGGCGGGGGGCCGCGGGCTGCCGATGGTCTCAGGAGCCCGTTCGTTCCAGGATGGCTTCGATCCGC
>PKCT01000111.1 GCA_002862325.1 Phycisphaerae bacterium | reverse complement strand
CGCGGACGTACAGGTCGTTGTCCGTGATCTCAGGCAGGGGTGCGCCGCTTGCCTGGAGCCTTCCGATGGCCGCGGCAGCGACGGTGCCTGTGACCGGCATCGTATGGTCGAGATACAGCGCTCGATACCGGCGCCCCGCTGCCTCGTAGAGTCCCTCACTTTCGAGAGCGGACGCGATACGCAGGTTGATTGCCTCGGCTCGCTGGTCGTCGGGGTTTTCCTCTAGGAATGCCTCATAGAGCGTCACAGCGGCCTTGAAGAGCCCCTGGTCGACCCGAGCGTCGGCCTGGACCAGACGGCACTCGTCGGCCCAGCGGCCATCTTCCCAGGTCTCGAGGTAGGCCTCGCATTCCTTGACAGCGGTGGAAGGGTGTCCCCGGAGCAGGTCTGCGCGCGCTTCGAGAAACGCCGCGTACTCCGTCAGCGGATAGTCCTGGGCTTTGCGTACCCGGTAGAAGTTTGCGCTCGCCTGTTGGTGGTGGCCCAGACGCGCGTTGACCCAGCCGAGGAGAAAGTGGGCCCCGAGGCGGTCCTTGCCCCAGACACGACGCGCGTCGATCAGCGCATCCAACTCACGCCGGGCCAGGAGTAGGTCACCGCGCTCGTAGGCGTACACAGCGCTTTGGAGCACGCCCCGGGGGATCTGCTCGGGTGCTGGCAGCCCTGGCGCCAGGTCGGCAGTGCCAATCACAGGGCCGAGCAAGACCTCCTCCGCCGGCACGAGGCTCGGGAGAAGGAGCAGCGGCAGCAGGAGGAGGTTCGCGAGGCGCATCGAGTTCGTTCCCGGGGGGAGCCCTAGATCCTAGGTCTACCCGCCCACCTCGTCGAGTGCGTCGTCGAGTGCCAGGATTCAACGGTTGTAGGGCTCCCTGGACGCCTCCGCGACGATTGACAGAGGGGGGAGGCGCCGGTAGTTTTCGCGCCCTCCGAGCGCCACGTTCGTGGGCCTCAGGCTTCAACAAACCACCTCCAGCGGAGCGCCCATGCCGGTCTTCTCCCACGCCGAGAACTACAACCACGAGCAGCTCGTCTTCTGTCGTCGCGACGAAGTAGGCCTCAAGGCCATCATCGCGGTGCACGACACCACGCTCGGCAACGCGTTGGGCGGAACACGTCGCTGGTGCTACGCGAGCGAGGCCGAGGCGATCATGGACGTTCTCCGTCTCTCGGAAGGCATGACCTACAAATCCGCCGCGGCGGGCCTCGCGATGGGGGGCGCGAAGAGCGTGATCCTCCTCGACACGCCCGGCCAGGAACCGACCGAAGCCCAGGCCCGTGCGATGGGAAGATTCGTCGAGACGCTCGAAGGCGCCTACATCGCCGCCGAGGACGTCGGCGTCAGCCCGCAATTCTGCGCCTGGATGCGAGACGAGACGCATCACGTCATGGGTGACCAGGACAACGGAGGCGACCCTTCGCCGTTCACGTCCCTCGGCTGCTTCCACGCCATGAAGTCCTGCCTCGCCTTCGCCGGACGTCCGATCGACTTCGCCGGAGTGACGGTGGCGATCCAGGGCCTGGGCGCGACGGGCTTCAAGCTCGCGAAGCTCGTGCGAGAGGCCGGAGGCGACGTCATCGCGACCGACGTGAATCCCCATGCGATACGTCGGGCCACGGAGGAACTCGGCGTGCGGGTACTGGCGGACGACGAGGATCTGTTCGCGCTCGAGGACGTCGACATCATCGCGCCGTGTGCGCTCGGCGGCGTGCTCGGCCCGAAGCACATCGAGAATCTGAAAGCCCCGATGATCTGCGGAACCGCGAACAATATTCTGGTCGATCCGGAATCTGACGCCCAGCTTCTGAAGGAACGGGGAATCGTCTACGCACCTGACTTCATCTCGAACGCCGGAGGCGTGATCCGCCTCGCCGGCCTCTATCTAGGCATGACCGAAGCCCAGGTCGACACCAAGGTCGACGAGATCGAAGAGACGACGCTCACGATCCTCAAGAACACCGCGAACCACGCCAGCGCCTACGACGCCGCGGTGGCGTTCGCGAAGCAGCGCATCGAAGCCGGCCGACGAGCCAGCACGACCTGATCGCCAGGTACGAGCTCAATCGGCCGACTTCGTCCTTTCGAACTGCGACCTACGGGTGTCCATCCCGCCGGCGGAACCACCTCTCGTTGCAAACGCGGCGGAGAATGGCAGGGTCAGCATCAGAGGAAGCGATCGAAGATCCCCATCCTCCACGACGCTCTGACTCAACAGCTCGAAGGCCTGGCGGCGGTCCCCCCTGTGGTTTCGTCGCCAGAGCATCCTCGCCGCCTTTCGCTTCGAAGTTCCCATCATCCGACGAAACCGGTTTGCGAGGTCCGGCTCGCCGCATCGCTCGAACCAGTTCGCGAGCGACTCGGTGCAATGGCTTCGACAGAGGTTCAACCTCACGCCACTGTCGGAGATTCCCGCCGGGTGGATGCGGTACAGACCACCCACCCAGTCGACCATGATCCCGGACGCGAGGTGCAGCGATCTGACGAAGGCGTCGAGGTCGTTGTTGATGCGAATACTCTCGTCGAAGGGTTGGCCGTCGTCGCGGATTCGCGTCAACACTGACGATCGAAGGACGGAGAAGCTCGGCAGGATCGATCCCGTGGAGCCGAGATACGCATCCAACCCGATGGGCTCGGTCGCGGGATTCGAATCGTTCGTCGCCGATCTTTCAGGAAGAGACTCCCCCTCCCACCAATCGACGAATCGAGTGGCGATCATGCTCGCTCCGGGATGGCGATCCAGCTCGCGGGAGACCACCTCGAGGAATCGCGGGTCCGGTAGATCGTCGGCATCGAGAAACCAGATTCCGTCCGGATTATGACGGTCGAGAAGACGCTTCGCACCCTCGTTGCGAGGCTGGCTGGGACCACCGGTCGGTCTCGGAAGGACGAGGACCTCGCAGTCCAGGCCCGAGGAGCGCGCGACCCGCTCGGTCTCCGGATCGGGACCGTCGACGACCACGATCGCTCCGAGGGGAGCGACGGTCTGATTCGCAACGCGTTCGAGCGTCTCGCGGAGTAAATGGTGGTGCCGATGCGCTGGAATCACCACACCGATCGAACATGTTCGCCCCTCGTCCATGCGTACCCTCTCGACACCCCGAGAGTGCCGGTCCCACATTCCTGAAGATTCGGGACGGCCGCTCATCGATCGTCTTCGATGGCATCGAGCATTCGCGCGCGTAGTTCACGGGGACGATCCGTCGTGATCGAATCGACCCGAAGCTGATCCATGCGTCTCGCGAGTCCGGGTTCGTTCACGGTCCAGACGTGCAATTCGAGATCCGCCGCCCGAATGGTCTCCACGAATCCTTCGTCGATCACGCGAACGTCCGCCTTGACGTCGATG
>PKCT01000199.1 GCA_002862325.1 Phycisphaerae bacterium | reverse complement strand
CGAAGATCGCCGCCACCCTGGTCCTGCGAGAAAAGCTGTCCGTCGGCCTGGTGACGGCCGACACCTATCGAATCTCAGCGGTCGACCAGCTGCGGACCTACGCCGACATCCTGGGTGCTCGCATCGAGGTCGCAGCGGATCCTCAGGGGATGCGAGAGGCGATGCGTCGATGTGGCGATCTGGACGCGGTCCTGGTCGACACGCCGGGGCGGAGTCAGAACGATGCCGATCGACTCGCGGAGCTGAGGGGTCTGATGGACGCCGCCCAGCCGCATGAGACGCACCTGGTGCTCTCCGGGACCGCGTCCGAGAGAGTCCTGCTGCGGGAGGCCGAGGCCTTCTCCCGTCTGGGGCCCGACCGTGTCGTGCTCACCAAGCTCGACGAGGCGGTGGCGTTCGGCATGTTGGTGTCCGTGGTTCGCCGGATAGGACGCCGGATCAGCTGGGTGACGACGGGTCAGGAAGTACCGCGCGACGTCGAACACGCCACCGGCGCGCGTCTCGCGTCGCTCGTCCTCGGCGGAGCGGTGCGATGAGCATGGATCAGGCGACAAACCTTCGAAAGCTGCTGTCCTCCGACGGTGCCGGAGTGGTGAATTCCAGTGTGGGACCCGTCAAGTCGGAAGCGATTCCGTCGGAGCGGAAGGGCCGTGTCAGCTTCGGGCCGTCCACCCGGGCCCGCCCCGCGCGGGTTCGGACACCACAGCTCGCCCGGGCGATCGCGGTGGCCAGCGGAAAGGGCGGGGTCGGCAAGTCGAACTTGTCCTTGAACCTCGCGATCGAGGTCGCGAGGACGGGAAAGCGGGTCGCGATCTTCGATGCCGACCTGGGGTGTGCGAACGTCGACGTTCTCTGCGGCCTTCAGGTTCGGTCGACCCTTGCGGACGTGGTGTCGGGCCGAAAACGGCTGGCTGAGATCATGGTCAAGATTCCCGGCGTTCGCGGTCGCGGTGGTGTGGGGCTCGTGCCCGGCGCCAGCGGCGTGATGGAGTTGGCGAGCCTCAACGCGTCCCAGAGGACCATGGTCATCGAGCAACTGGCGGCTCTCGAGCGGGTGGTCGATCTGGTGATCATCGACGTCGGCGCCGGCATCGCGGCGGATGCGATCGGGTTCGCTCGTGCCGCGGACTCGGTCCTCCTGACCTGTACGCCGGAGCCGACCGCCATGACCGATGCGTATGCGGCAGCGAAGCTGCTGTTCTCCAGCAGCGAAGCGCCGAATCTGAATCTCGTCGTCAACATGGCCGGCAACGAGGAGGAGGGGCTCGCGGTGCACCGACGCATGGATCAGGTCGCGCGACGTCATCTGGGTCGCAGCCTGGAGCTTGTGGGGGTCGTTCCGTTCGATTTCTCGGTGGTGGCCGCGGTGAAGCGACGTCGGCCACTCGCTCTGGAGTCTCCAGACGCCCTTGCAACCCGCGCCATCCGCACAATCGCGAGTTCTTTGATGACGGAGTCTCCAGTCAGCGAGAGGACTCCGAAAAAATCGGGTTTTCTCAGTGGGCTGCTCCGCAGTCTCGCTGGGGATCGCTGATCGTCTCGTCGACTTTCGCGGCCCACGCGGAGGTCGACCGATGAAAGGTGAGCATGTCAGCCACACCACGACTCGCACTCGCACTTCCGACCGCCTGCGGCCTCGCGTGCGGTGCCTTCGCCATCGCCATCGTCGTGGGCGTCTCCTCGGGGCATCCAGCCAGCGCAATTCTTGCTCGTTCACTGTCGGCCATGATCGTCGTCTGGCCCCTGGGACTGGGCGTGGGGGCGATTCTGAATGTGCTCTTCCGAGAACACGTCGAGATCGGCGATACGGAATCCTCCGAGGGGGCGGACGAAATGGAGGCGGACAATGCGTTCGACTTCGTTGACGAGCCTCAAGTCGAATCGGATGGTTCAGTGGTCGGCGTCGGCGGCTGACCTCCGTCCGGAGCCCGTATCGGGCACCTGCCCCAATCGGGGGGAGATTGGCGAATCGTCCGGCTGGGGGTTGGCGCGTCCGAAGCCGCGTCCGTATACTCCGCACGTCATCGTCAAGGACCGGCGATCGACACTTCAGGGATGGGTTCGTCCATCCGGTTTCGATCTCAAGGGATCGAAGCGACAACTCGGGGACGCAACGGATGCGTCCCCTCAATCATCCCGAGGCCACTTCGGTGGTCATCAGGTCGTAGGTCAAGGAGCGGACCATGACGACAAAGACCCCTCGTAAACGCGCTGTCATTGAGACGGAGCCGGACGCCGTGCCGGTCAAGTCGAAGGCAAAGGCCGCATCGAAGTCCAAGCCCAAGCGGGTGGGGACGACGAAGGCCGCGGCTGCGTCGACCACCCCGACCAAGGTCAAGGCGAAGGCGAACGCCAAGGTCGCCACGAAGACCGACCCGAAGGCTGAAGCGGCCACCCAGGCCGTCGCCCAGGTCTCGACAACGAAGCAGGCCACGCCCAGGCGGGAGCGTTCCGCATCCCGTGGGGGCACCAACGGCACGCGAAGTCAGGCGACCGATCGCGAACTCTCCGACATTCCGATCGCGGAGGTCTGGCAGATCTATCGCGAGGAACGGACCCACGACATCCGAAACTTCCTCATCGAGAAGTACCGGGATCTCGTCCGATTCACCGCCGAGCGGATGGCGGTTCGACTGCCGTCCGAAGTCGACACCCAGGATCTGATCTCCGCGGGTGGTTTCGGCCTCATGGATGCGATCAACGCCTACGACCCCGACCGGAACGTCAAGTTCGAGACCTACTGCACGCAGCGGATCCGCGGTGCGATCTTCGACGAACTTCGATCGATGGACTGGGTGCCGCGTCTGGTACGGTCCCGCACCGCGAAGTTCGAGTCCACCCGCAAGCAGATCGAGATGGAGACCGGCCAGGCTGCGAGCGACGATGAGATCGCCGACCGGCTCCAGCTCTCACCCGACGAGTACCAGAAGCTCAAGCGCGACTCCCGTCCAGTGACCCAGGTCAGCCTCAACCGCAAGTGGTTCGAGACCGACTCGAGCAAGGACGTCCGCGAGATCGACGTCGTGAAGGACACCCGTCAGGAGAATCCACTCTCCGCCGTGCAGCGGAAGGATCTGCAGGATCTTCTGACCAAGGGCCTCACCCGGGCCGAACGGTTGATCGTGATCCTCTACTACTACGAGGAGATGACGATGAAGGAGATCGGACTGACCCTCGATCTCTCCGAGAGCCGCGTGAGTCAGATGCACTCCTCGATCCTCGCCCGCCTCAAAGCGCAGATGCAGCATCGCGAGAAGGAGTTCTGATCGACGGGTGGCTCGGCCGCGGTGCACGCTCCAACCCGCGATGGCCACCGAATCGATCGCACCGAACATCGAACGCCCTCGCTCCCC
>PKCT01000190.1 GCA_002862325.1 Phycisphaerae bacterium | reverse complement strand
CTCAACACCTACGGCGAGGTCAGCATGAGGCTCGAGCCCGACGGAGCCAGGTGTCGCAGCGGTCGTCAATTCCTCGGGTGCATCCTCGGCGACCATGTGAAGACGGCGATCGGTACCCGGATCATGACCGGCACCGTGATCGGCACCGGTGCGATGATCGCCAGCTCGACCCCACCCGCGTCGCTCGTGCCGCGATTCGCCTGGATCACGGACGACGGTATTCGTTCCTATCGACTGGACAAGTTCCTGGACGTGGCGGGCACGGTGATGGCGAGGCGTGAGCTGACGCTCTCCGAGCCGGCCCGGGCCACGCTCGCCGCCCTCCATGCCGCTGGGCAGGTGCAGACTTGACCAGCGACTCGCTCTGGCTGATCGACGGATACGCCCAGTTCTTCCGCGCGTATCACGCCATTCGGACCGACATGCGAAGTCCGGTGACCAGCGAACCCACGAACATGACGTTCGGGTTCGTCGACATGCTGCTCAAGCTCTATCGGGAGTACCGGCCCGGTCGGCTGGCCGTCGTGCTGGACGTCTCGGGCGATCGCGGCACCTTTCGCAGCGAACTCTACCCCGAATACAAGGCCAACCGAGAACCGCCGCCGTCGGACCTTCGGCCACAGGTCGATCGGTGTCTCGAGTTGCTCGGCCTGCTCGGGGTCCCGGTGCTCGGCGTCGAGGGGTTCGAGGCGGACGACGTCATCGCGACCGTGGTCGACCGATGCGTCGATGGCGCCTTCGATGGCGACATCAAGATCGTCTCGAAGGACAAGGATCTGCAGCAGCTGCTCGGCGACTCGGTGCGCATGGTCGACGTTCACAAGGGCACCTCGATCGGACCCGAGGAACTGCTCGCCGAGAAGGGGGTGCGGCCGGAACAGGTCGTCGACATGCTGGCGCTGATGGGCGATACGGTCGACAACGTCCCTGGGGTCGCGGGCATCGGCCCCAAGACCGCGGCGCAGCTCATCGGGGACTACGGCGACCTCGACGCCATCTACGCGAGGATCGACGAGGAGGAGGAGATGCCGGTCTCCCGTCGGTCGATCAAGGGGAAGCGGCGAGAGAATCTGATCGACGCGAGAGCCCGGCTGCCGCTCTCCCGGGAGCTGGTGACCTTGCGGCGCGACTGTCCGGTGTCGCTCGATCTCGACGCGGCGATCGTCGATCTGCCCGCTCGCGATGCCTCGGGAATCGACGAGGTCCTTCGGGTGCTCGGCTTCGGCCGACTGCGAGACGGCTTTCGCGATCTCCTCAGCGCGTATGGAACGAATCCACCGGAGGAGGCCGACGACGACGAGGCGCTGGGGACGCTCTTCGGCGATCGGACGGAGGTGTCCAGGCCGGTCCTCGGCGACTACGAGATCGTGCGAAGCCTGAAGGATCTGGAATCCCTGGTCGATCGGGCCGTCGCGGCCGGTCGGGTCGCGATCGATACGGAGACCGATTCGCTCGGGCCGCGGACGGCTCCGCTCGCCGGCGTGTCGCTCTCCTTCGATGCAGGGCGGGCGTCGTATGTTCCCCTTCGCTCTCCCGAGCCGGGACGTCATCTGGACCTCGAGTCGGCACGGCCAGCTCTTCAGAGGCTCCTCGGAGCCGAGGATGTCGCCAAGGTCGGGCACAACCTCAAATTCGATCTCGTGGTCCTGAGGGCCCATGGGTTCGAGGTGCGAGGCGTGGTGGGCGATTCGATGGTGGCGTCGTACGTCGACGACGCGACGCGCGCGTCCCACCGCCTGGACGCCCTGGCCGAGACCCTTCTCGACCGTCGTTGCATTTCCATCTCGGAGATCATCGGGAAGGGCAGGGATCAGCGTCCCTTCAGCAGCGCCCCGCTCGAGTCCGCGGGGCCCTACGCTGCGGAGGACGCGGACGTTGCGTTGCAGCTCGCAGGCGAGCTCGAGGGCCGGGTCGATGCCGAAGGTCTCGGTGAGCTCTATCGCGGGACAGAGGTCCCGCTGGTGGAGGTCCTCGCCGATCTCGAGTTCGAGGGGATCGCGGTCGACGCCGAGGAGCTTGACCGACAGCGGGGCGTCCTCGCTGGTCGCATTGAGACGCTGCGGGACGAAATCGTCGAACGGGCGCCGCACGCGTTCAATCCGGATTCCCCGAAGCAGCTCGCCGCCGCGCTCTTCAACGACCCCCAGGCCGACCCGCCCGGGCTCGGCCTGACTCCGGTCAAGAAGGGGAAGACCGGGCCGAGCACGGATGCGGAAGTCATGGAGAAGATGGACCAGGATCCGGATGTGACCACACCGATTCCGGGACTGATTCTCGAATATCGCCAGCTGACGAAGTTGGTCTCGACCTATCTCGTCGCGCTCAAGGAGGCGATCGCGCCCGAAACCGGAAGGATCCATGCCTCCTTCAACCAGACGGTGACCGCGACCGGTCGCCTGAGTTCGAGCGATCCCAACCTTCAGAACATTCCGATCCGATCCGAGGTCGGCCGGGACATTCGCCGAGCCTTCGTCGCGCCAGAGGGGCGGCTGCTTCTCGCGGCCGACTACTCACAGGTCGAGCTGAGAATGCTTGCCCATCTCGCGGAGGATCCGGGACTGATCCAGGCCTTCGAAGAGGGGATCGACATTCACGCCGCCGTGGCGGCCCAGGTGCTTGGCGTTCCGCTCGAGGATGTGGACGACGAGATGCGGTCCACGGCCAAGATGATCAACTTCGGGATCGTCTACGGCATCACCGGCTACGGGCTCAGTCGTCGGCTCGGGGGCGAAGTTGGGGTCGGCGAGGCGGATCAGATCATCAAGGACTACAAGGCGAGGTTTCCCAAGATCGATGAATTTCTCGAGGCCTGCGTCGATCAGGCGCAGCGACAGGGGTGGGTGGCCACCATCCTCGGGCGTCGACGGAGGATCCCGCAGATCTCGAGTCGGAATCCGAACGAGCGGGCGCTCGGCGCCCGCATGGCGATCAATACGGTCGTCCAGGGAAGCGCCGCCGATCTCATCAAGCGAGCGATGATCGATGTCCATGCGGCGTTGCCGAGTGAAGCGCCATCCGCTCGGATACTCCTGCAGATCCACGACGAGCTCGTGCTCGAGGTCGATGAGGGGGATGTGGAGTCTGTCGCCGAGGTGGTCCGGACGCGGATGGAGGCCGCGATGGACTTGAGGGTGCCGCTCGTCGCGGAGCCGTCTTCGGGGCGGTGCTGGGCCGACACGAAATAGAGGACCCGCCTCGATTTTCGGACGGCGGTCGGCGGATAAGAGGGACCTGCCGGGTTGGCTTGGCCCTCGCATCGGCGGTCGACTTGACGGATGGCGAGCGAACGCTACGCTGTGAAGCCGCTCACTCGAGCGGCCCCATCAAGGGGCGGTAGCTCAATTGGTTAGAGTACCGGCCTGTCACGCCGGTGGTTGCGGGTTCGAGTCCCGTCCGCCTCGTTG
>PKCT01000239.1 GCA_002862325.1 Phycisphaerae bacterium | reverse complement strand
GTCGTTGCCTTCGCGGGTTCGTTCACCGACGCCGCAGAACACGGAGTAGCCACCGAAGTTACGGGCCACACGGGCGATCATCTCCTGGATGACCACCGTCTTGCCCACGCCCGCACCGCCGAACAGACCGATCTTGCCACCACGGACGAAGGGGCAGAGCAGGTCGACGACCTTGATGCCGGTCTCGAGGATCTCGGTCTTGGGGTTGAGGTCGACGAACTCGGGCGGATCCTTGTGGATCGGGCTCATCTTGTCGGCGCCGACCGGTCCGCGTTCGTCGACCGGCTCGCCGAGCAGGTTGAAGACGCGTCCCAGGACCTTCTCACCGACCGGCACCTTGACCGACGCACCCGTGTCGGTGCAGGTCTGTCCGCGTCGCATGCCGTCGGTGGATCCCAGTGCGACGCAACGGACGGCGCCGCCGCCGAGATGCTTCGCGACCTCGCCGACGAGACGGATCTTCTCGCCGCCATGTTCGAGCTCGACGTCGATCGCGTTGTAGATCTCGGGAAGATCGCTTTCGGGGAACTGCGCATCGAAGGTCGATCCAATGACCTGAAGAACGGTGCCGGTCGAAGCCATGAGTGGACGTGCTCCTGAAGAGGAAGTCGGTTCTGATGGACGCCACCTGGAGCGGCGTCGTCGCTTGGACAGCCTGCGAATCGATCCGGAGGCCGTTTTCCACGAGTCGGTGGAGAATACCGGCCCTGGAAGCGGCTCACAACTGTCCTCGTTCGCCGAGGGCTGGCTGGGATCGGGCTTGCAGAGGGCTTGGATTGGAGCCGAGACGAGGTTCGCCGGTCGGG
This sequence comes from Phycisphaerae bacterium, assembly GCA_002862325.1. Taxonomy (GTDB): domain Bacteria; phylum Planctomycetota; class Phycisphaerae; order Phycisphaerales; family SM1A02. Next base: position 2,613 of record PKCT01000239.1, on the reverse strand, counting down.
CCGGCGGGAGCCGAAGAGGTCTCGCTGCCGTCAGCCCTGGAGATCGATCAACGAGCCCACCTGGTGTCTGGTGGCGGCCTCGACGTGTTCGGCCTTGCGGGTGTAGAGCGAAAAGCCCTTGCGATCCGACGTCAGGCCGTTCTGGTTCGCCACGGATCCGTTCGACATGCCCCGGGCGGCGGCATGGGCCGCCGGGTCGACCAGATCACCATCGAAGCCATAACCCCGGTTGATGTCGCTCCGGACGGTCCCGGCGACGAGCTTCGAGAGACGGGCCTGACCTGCGGAAGGCGTGGAGACCACGTCTCCGGTGCCGCGGTTGGTGGCCGGCGTCATCCGTTCGGGGGTGGCCATCGGCTCGACCGCTGGCATCGGCGCACGGTTCGCACCGTTGGATCGATACGCCTGGACGGCGCGGAATGGGATCGATGGGGGAATGTCCACGGGATGACTATACCTGGACTCGAGGTCCCGCTCGGGTCCGGCGTTGGTTATCGATCGGCCGGGCTTTCCGTCGCCACGGGGGCGCGAAATCCGAACGCCATCGACTCCACGTTCAGCGGCTGAAGGCGGTCTCGGAGCATCTGCGGATCGAGGTCGATCCTTTGGCGATCGTCCGAGTGGGGGAAGCCCCCGAGCGCGGCCAGCATTTCGGGCAGTTCGGCCGACCACCAGAGGTTCGGGCCGAGCTCTTCGACCGCATTCCGTGCTGCAGGATCGAAGATCCCCAGCAGCGAGCTCGGCAGCCATTCGACGAGGTTGCGCTTCATTCGCACACCACTGGGGGCCGCCCAGCCGAGGCCGGCCGGTTCGGTCCGAACGACGAATTCGCTGGGAAGCATGAAGGTGCAGTGTTCGACCAGGACGTTCGAGACCGAGCCGAGGGAGATCGGCGACCGGCCGAGATCCGTCGAGCAACGAGAGAGCACGACGTCCGTGCACGCCACCTCGAGCTCACCCCGCTCGAGGGTCGCTTGCTCGCCGGGATCGACGATTCCAAGGCCGAAGGCCTCGCCCGCTAGGGAGACGCATGCCACTTGACTGATCGTCGCGTTCTCGACGCCGGTGCCGAGCCGAACACCGTATCGCTCGGGGCCGACGCCCTGGACGACGAGGCTCTCCAATCGAAGGCGTCGAGCGTGCCGGACATCGACTCCGGCTTCGACGGCGTGGAGGATCTTGACGTCGGTCACCCGCACGTCCTCGGCATGTTCGATCCGCAATCCGATCTCGTAGTCGAGCTTGGAACTTCGGGGCAGGATGTCCGAGGCCGTGATCGCGATGTCCAGGCATGGCGAGTCCGGCGTCCCCTGGATCAGGACGCCACCCGCGTCGGCGTTGAAGACCTGCATGCTCTGGATCCGAACGTGCTGGCAGTCCACCAGCTCGATGCTCCAGTCACCGGTCGGATTCATGACGAAGATCGGGCGGCTCGGATCGGCGGGCCGAATGACGATCGGGTCCTCGGGCGTTCCACGAAGCCCTTCGAACCTCAGCCCTGCGCGCGACCCATTGTCGAGAATGAGATCGTTGGAGTCCGGAGGTGCGACCTCCTGTCGCGGGGTCTCCGAGTTCGTCGACGATGGGGACGCGTCGGTCGACTGAACGGACGTCTGGGGCGTGGCCTCGGCCTTCTCCGCCGCCGGCTGCTCGGCCGGCTTCTCGTCCGGACGTTCGCAGGCGAGCAGGCAGGCCAGAACGGCGGCCACCAGCGTGACCGAGACGAAACATCGGAAGTGGGGCATGCTGCTCATGACGACGATGGTGCTCCGAGTTCCACCCACAGGAGCTCGGCGCCGGGAGATGCCTCGAGCTGGGCATCAGCATGGTCCGCGGGAATCAGTACGGTGTCGCCAAGATCGAGTCGAGCCGTTCTCCCAGGCCCGTCGACGACGCGTGCGCTTCCCCGTATCCCGATCAGGATGAGCGGTCGTTCACGGTTTGGAAGGGGGATCGTCGTCGCACCCTCGCTCTCGAAGCGGTCGATGGTGAAGTCGTCGGTCAGGCAGACGCGGCCGAACCGGCATCCGCCGTGGGTGACTGCCGGAGCGCTCTCGGTCTCGACGACGGCGGGGCGCCCATCCTCCTGGGCGGCGCCGAATCGCATGCATGCCATCGCCGGTTCGAGGTGCAGGGGGCGTGCGGGGTCGTTTCGATCCCAGTCCCAGACGCGAAAGGTCGTGTCGCTCGGAGTCTGCACCTCGGCGACGACGACCCCCGCCCCGAGGGCATGGCAGATTCCGCTGGGCAATCGCACACAGTCGCCGCGCTTGACCGGAATCCTGACGAGATCCGCGAGGACCCGTTCTTCCTCGATGTGGCGACGAAAACTCGCCGCATCGACCGCTGGATCGAGTCCCCGGTAGACCACCGCTCCAGGGGCGGCATCGAGGACGTACCACGCTTCGTTCTTCACGTAGGCGTTGGGGTGTTCGGCTGCGTAGCGGGGGTCGGGATGGACCTGGACGGACAAGTTGTCCTGAGCATCGAGAAGCTTGATGAGGATCGGGAAACCACCGGTCGCGGCCGGCTCGAGCCTGCCGAGGAGGGCGCGGGCCTCCGAGTCGCGAAGGTCCGCCAGGCGACGTCCGGCGAGCGGCCCCTCGGCGACGA
>PKCT01000032.1 GCA_002862325.1 Phycisphaerae bacterium | reverse complement strand
GTGCTGATCGGCGGTCAGGCACACGCCCCCCACGCCAGCAGGAGAAGACTCAGATCCGCTCCATCGACGCGGCCGTTTCCATCGAGATCGCCCTTGCCGTTCATCCCCCAGTGCACGAGCAGCTCGGAGAGGTCGGCACCACCGACCAGTCCATCCCCATCGAGATCGGCATGACAGGGGCTCGACGCCGAGGATTCGAACGATGGATCGGCGAACGGGTAGGCGAGGTACCGCAACAGTGCATCTCGTTCACTGCGATTCATCGCGAGAACCGCCCGGCGCGAGGTCTCCGCCTCTCCGCCATGCCAGAGAATCGCCTCCATGAGACTCCGCGCCCGACCGTCGTGAAGGTAGTTGGGGGCGAGCACGGCGGAATAGGGGTCGGCGCACGTCTCCGGCCGCCCCAGCGCGTGCCCGACGAATTCCGCCCCCCAGAGCGGGGCGGTTCGCCACTCGCTCCCCCCCGCACCGTATTCCTCGAAACCGTCCGCCAGCCCGGGCCCCATGTCGTGAAGCAGCAAGTCGGTGAAGGGTTCGATGACCTGATCCCGATACCCCGCAAGATGATGATTCGCCCGGGTCCGCAGGGTCGGCACGTGACATCCCTGGCAATTGGCTCGCTTGAACATCTCCAGACCGAAGATGGCCTCCGGATCTTCGTGATTGCGTCGAGCCGGCACCGCCAGCGCCTCGACGTAGCTCGCCACCAGGAAGACGTCCTCTGCGGCAAGCTCGGGGGCGTCTCCCTCCGGACAATCGTCCGACTCGACGCCGCAGTCGTGCTCGGTCGCGAAGGGAGAAGTGAGACCCAGATCCCTCTGGTAGGCGATCGCAGTCTGCTGAAGAAGGCTGGGTTGCCCCGCCTTCCAGCCGAACCGGCCGACGGCAGGCTCGCCGGTGACGCTGTCTCGCACCCAGTTGACTCGCCCCGAGATTCCATCTCCATCCGTGTCGTCCGGATCGGCGAGCCCCAGAATGACCGCATCCTCGACGGCTTCCAGGAGGCCGGTGCCCGCCAGGATCGGCGCGATCCGAGGCGAGTGTCGAACCAATCCCGGATATCCGGAGGTGCCGGCGGAGTCGGGAAGATTCGCCCCGGGTGATCCATGAGACGTGTCGTGGAACGCGTAGATCGGGCGTCGAAGGGAATAGGGCGTGCCATCGTCGAAGACACCGGGCACTTCCTCGTACGAGACCGTGACCCGCCCCTCGGGACGCCCCCCCTCACGCGCACGCGTGTCGAACTGCCTTCCGTAGTACGGATGCGGACGAGGCCCTCCATCCGACCCCACCCCCTCCACGGCCAACTGGACGACCAACGAGCTCAGGGTCGACTCGTTTCCGGTGGGCGTGGCACCTCGACCGTCCATGGAATGGCAATCGATGCAACTCGCCGCGGCGAAGGACGGTCCCAAGGCGTCCTGCCGTGCATGTGGACTCTGATCCAGGAGGTACCCGATCGGCCCACTGCAGCAGTCGAAGGTCGTGGGCAGGTTCTTGATCAGACCGTCGACGTGATCCGTCTCGAATCGGACCTTGCCTTCCATGAAGCGATCGAGTTCGGCCTTGGAGAGATTGTTCGCATGCTGCGCGAACGCGAACCGGGGCGCCGTCACCAGGGGCACCGAGGCATCGCCGCCCGCGATGGCACGGGGGTTCGCCTCGCCGATGCCGAAACGCCCCTTGCCAGCGTGGTAGTAGAAGTATTCGGTGTAGTACTGGAAGGTCCCTCCCGCCGGATTCGGCACGCCGATGTGCGTGAAGTCGAACTCGATGATCTGCCCGGGTGTGATGTCCGGAATGCGCTGTCGAAAGGTGCCCTCACGCCCAGGAACCGGATCCATGACGAGATTGATCGCGGTCAGCGGACGGTCGCACATCTCCTGCGGATTGCTCTGGATGTAGTACTTGAAATCGACGCGTTCGGGACCGCCGGACACCTCGGTCACGACCTCGAGCTCGAGCGTATGGCCGTGATCCACGATCACGATCTCGAAGGTCTTGCCACCCGCGTAGTTCTCGACGAAGTGATCGAACCGCCACTCGTTCGGATGTCGATCGCGAAATCGCCCCGCCGCCCGGGCTACCAAAGGATAGACGGGAACGTCGGCAGCTCGACCGACGACTCGATCGTGAAGCACGCTGTCGACGGGTTGCGATCCCACCCGCTGGGCGAACCAGTATTCGATCCGGTCGCCCTTGGATGCCTCGGGGACCAGGGCGGAAAAGGAACGTTCACCGAACGGCTCCATGGCGAGGCGGACCAGGTCGCCGCCGTTGAGCCGGTACCGAAGATCGACCGACACCGTGCCGGGGATGATGAGATCGCCATCGCTCGCCTCGAAGTCCACGCGAACCCCCGACTCCTCTTCTGTCAGCTCGTGGCGAAATCCGCGGGGAGGCGGCGACATCACGTCGTCTCGAACGAATGTCACGCAACCATCGTCGACCTCGAGCCGGTGTTCAGGATAGACGTATTGCTGGGGATTCTGCATCAGGATCGTGAAGGCGAAGGGGCCACCAACGGGTACCTGGAACTCGCGAGAGAATCGCCCGACGGCCTCCCGGTCGAGCCACCATCCACCACCCGGCGGCGTCGGGTAGACCAGAACCGCGGTCACCGAATCGTCGGTCTCGAGCTCCAAACGCACTCGATCCGGAGCCACTCGACAGGCCTGACCCTGGTAGTTCGGCGTCTGCGCCGAAGCGACGTGCACGAGACCGGGAACACCCCCGAAAGCGCACAAGACAACAGAGATCACTCTCCACGCGTACGCGTGGACCGCCAGCCGATTTGAGAAATTCATCCGGAAGACTCCGTGCCCCTGGAGGTCTCAACCCCAGGCCACCGCTCTCGAGGAGGGCGACGGCCTCCCCAAGGCTATCACAGCGCGTCCGTGAGAACGAGAACGTTCATGAAATCGAGCGGAGTCGATCGTTGACTGCCATTTAAGCGCCCGGTTCCCGACCGCAGGAGAGCCCCTGCCCCCTCAGGGATCCCGAACCTCGTCCGAATCCATGCCCCACAGCGTCTCGTCGTCATCGACCGGCTCGTATTCGAGTTCTCTGGAGCCATCTCCGTCATCGACGCTCGAATCGCCCTTGTCCTCCACTCCGCCCCCGTTCTCTTCCTCCTCATCGCCCTCGCCGTCATCGTCGCCCTCTTCGTACTCCTCTTCTTCCTCCTCGTCATTGTCGTCGCTGTCGTCGTCGACCTCTTCGTATTTCTCCTCGTCACCGTCTTCGCTGTCGTCCTCGACCTCTTCGTATTCCTCCTCGTCGTCCTCGCCGTCGTCGGCCTCTTCGTTTTCCTCCTCATCGCCCTCGCCGTCATCGTCGCCCTCTTCGTATTCCTCCTCGTCGTCCTCACCGTCGTCGTCGACCTCTTCGTATTCCTCCTCGTCGTCCTCACCGTCGTCGTCGACCTCTTCGTATTCCTC
>PKCT01000036.1 GCA_002862325.1 Phycisphaerae bacterium | reverse complement strand
CGAGCAGATCGCGGAGGTCAATCGACTTCAGCAGGACGCCGAATCGGCCAAGATCGGGGTGACGACGGGTGAAGCCTCGCTGGAGCAGGTGATCACCGCCACCGAGACCGCAGATACCGCGTTCAGAATGCTGCTCGCGGTGAGGAACAAGCTCGTCGATGCGTACGACGAGGTGAAGAACATCCGCGTCTGATCTTCCTTCGCCCCGCTTCGGGAGTCTCCGAAGACGGTGAAAGAAGGCCGGGCCGTTCCCGCTTGTCAGGATGACGCGCGGGGCACGGAGGCCCGGAAGACGCGATTCACACGACGGACGGCATGGAGGCCTTCCACGTGGTCGACAGACTTCGCGAATCATGGCAGGACAATCTCAAGCGCCTTGGCGCGATGGACACGTCGGCCCGGCTTCTCGCCGCGTCCATCGCGGTCATCGTGCTGATGGGCGCCTTCCTCGTGGCCCAGTACGCGGCCAAGCCGGCGATGACCTCGATCGAGGTCAAGCCCGACCAGTCGCTGGTCGCGATGCAGGCGATCCGGGACCACGGGTACGAGGTCGAGGATCAGGGGAACGGGGTGCTCCGAGTCCCCGCCGCCCAGCGGGCAGCGATCGTGACCTATCTGGAGGAACGGTCGATGTCGCCCGTCGCCGGCGAAGAGGCCCCGGTGGCCAGCGGTGGCCTCGTCTCCGACGCCGAGCGTCGTGACCTGCAGCGTGCCCATCGCATCACTCGCGCCGAACGTGCCATCCGGATGATCGATGGCGTGAAGAGCGCCACGATCTCGGTCTCCGGGGGGGAACGTCGTTCGCTCCTGGGGGGCGGACCCGCGCCGAAGGTCACCGTCACGGTGGATCTGAAGTCGGGGACGCTGGACAGGTCGACCGCCCGCATGATCGCCCTCAACGCTCGCGTCGACGACCGGGTCGAGCTCAAGGATGTGGTCGTCATCGACACGGGCGGTGGAGCGTTCGAGGATTTTAGCGACGAGGATGGAGGTGGTAGTGCCAGCTACCTCGCCCAAGTCCGTTCCTTCGAAAGCGAGGTCGCATTGCGGCTGGGTTCGGTCGTGCGGGCGGCCTTCCCCCAGGCGGAGCTCGCGGTGAACGCCCAGGTGCTCCTCGCCGAGATCGACGAGGAGCGGGTCGCGTTCGAGAAGCCTTCGAAGGGTGAGCAGTATCTCGCCACCGACGAGTCGTCTCGGCCGGTCGACACCAAGGGTGGTGGCAATCCCGGGTTCCGCTCCAATGCCGGCCTCTCCGGCACCGGACCCGCCGCGCTGGGCGGAGGCGACAAGGCCACGCGAAGCACGAGCGAACAGGTCAACGATCTTCGATTCCCGGGCTCGCGGACCCGCATCCAGCAGCAAGCGAGCCATCCGGTGAAGATTTCCGCCTCGGTTCTCCTTCCCCGTCAGGCGGTGGAGGCGATCCTCCGCCGCGAGCTCGGCGAGGACGCGACGATCGACGCCGCCCAGATCGCGAGCAAGGCGGACGAGGTGCGGGCGACCCTCCAGTCCACGCTCGAGCCCCTCGTCGACAACTCCAGCATCCGTGACGGAACGACCGGCGAGGTCGTGGTCACGGTGCTGCCCTTCGCGGACTACGTCTCGCCCGAGGCCCTGACCGCGAGCGCGGGCGGCGTCGGCGGCGGCATGCTCGACGTGGTGGCGGGCAGCGGCGGCATGCAGACGCTCAAGAACGCCGGACTCGTCGGTCTGGCCCTTCTCTCGCTCGCCATGATGTTCATGATGGTCCGTCGCACCGGCGGCGGCCAGACGATGCCGACCGCGGACGAGCTCGCCGGTGTGCCGCCCGTCCTGGACGACGACGAGGCCGAGATCGTGGGCGAGGCGGACGAAGCGGCGCCCGCACTGGTCGGCGTGGAACTCGACGACGAGGAGCTTCGACGCAAGCAGATGCTCGACCAGCTGAATCAGCTGGTGTCGAAGGAGCCCGCGAAGGTGGCCAGTCTGCTCCGCCGCTGGATGAGGAGCGAAGCGTGATCGGACTGACGTGCGACGGGACCGCCATCGGAGCGGAGCGAGGCAGCATCGAGGAGTCGAATCTTTCATGAGCATCAGGCCCGGCCAACAGCTACCCGATTCGATCGATGAGCTCGACGGCGTCGTCAAGACGGCGATGCTCCTCCTCCTGCTCGACGAAGAGTCTTCGCGGGCGGTGTTTCGCGAGCTCCCGGCGGAGTTCCAGGAGGAGGTCGCCCGGACGCTCAGTTCCATCCAGGAGGTCCCGAATCTCCTCGGCGAGAGCGTGATCTCCGAGTTCTACGACATCGCGATGGCGCAGGGGCTCGGGCGAGAGGGCGGCCTGGACTACGCCAAGCGTCTGGTCAAGGACTCGCTCGACGGCAACCTCGCGGATCGACTGATCTCGCAGATCCAGACCCAGGTCCAGCGGACGCCGTTCGCGTTCCTGCAGAAGGCGGAGACGGAGAATCTCCTGACCTTCATCCAGGACGAGCATCCCCAGACGATCGCCCTGATCGTGAGTCATCTTCCGCATCACCGAGCGTCGGAGGTGCTGGGGGGGCTTCAGGAGGACCGTCAGATCGAAGTCGTTCGTCGAGTCGCCAACATGGAGCAGACGAACCCCGAAGTCATCCGGGAGGTCGAGATCGGTCTCGAAAGCCGACTCAGCTCCATGATCATGCACTCGATGGAGAAGGTCGGCGGCGTCGACACCGTCGCCGAGATCCTGAACCTCTGCGACCGGAGCACCGAGAAGAGCATCATGGAGGGGGTGGAGACGGAGGATCCCGAGCTGGTCGAGGAGATCCGACGACTGATGTTCGTCTTCGAGGACATCCGGCACATCGACGACAAGGGCATCCAGCGTCTTCTCAAGGACCTCGAGAACAAGGAGCTCGCCAAGGCGCTCAAGATGGCGACCCCGGAGCTCACGGAGAAGTTCCTGGGCAACGTCTCGACCCGGGCGGCCGAGGTCATCCGGGAAGAGATGGAGATGATGGGGCCGGTGCGCGTCAGCGACGTCGAGGCGGTCCAGCAGCGGATCGTGGACATGGTCCGACGGCTCGAGGATTCGGGCGAGATCGTCATCTCCGGCCGAGGTGGCGACGGTGACATCGTGGTCTGATCTTCCAGGGAACGACGCGTGCCTCTGATCAAGAACGTTCGAGCTCGAGACATGGTGGGGAATGCGGTGGTGATGAACCTCGGCGACGTCCGGGCCGAGGCGACCGCGATCGTCGAGAACGCCCGACGCGAAGCCGCGGAGATCGTGGCCGCGGCGGAGGCGAAGGCGGCGAGTCTGGTCGAGGGCGCCGCCGAGCGCGGGCATGCGGAAGGCTACGCCCGAGGCGAGGAGGCGGGTCACACCGCCGGCCACGCGGCGGGCACCGAGGTCGGTCGGACGGCGGCCGAGGATGCGATGTCCAGCCAGCTCCAGGAGCTGGCCGACGGATGGTCGACGGCGCTCGACTCGATCGTGCAGGCCCG
>PKCT01000135.1 GCA_002862325.1 Phycisphaerae bacterium | reverse complement strand
CCTCGAATCGACCGACCGCGGGACCCGCGAGGGCGCCTGGCGGGGCATCGCCGACCGACGACTGGTCGACCGCGACGCGATCGAGGACATCTTCGACGAGATGGTCGAGAAGCGTCAGCAGCAGGCGAAGAACGCGGGCTTCGACAACTTCCGCGACTTCCAGCATGCACGCATGCATCGTTACGACTACACCCCCCAGGACTGCTTCAAGTTCCACGAGGCGGTCGAGAGATTCTGCGTTCCGGTGCTCCGAGCGACCACCGAGGATCGTCGACGGAACCTCGATCTCGACCAGCTCCGTCCCTGGGACCTCGGCGTCGACGTGAAGGGGCGTGATCCCCTTCGTCCCTTCGAAGGGGCGGACCAACTCGTCGATCGCTCCTCGAAGGTCTTCCATCGCATGGACGGCCGCCTCGGCGACATGTTCGACGAGCTTCGCACCGGCGACTGTCTCGACCTCGAGACCCGCAAGGGCAAGGCGCCCGGCGGCTACCAGTACCAGCGGGAGCGCACCCGCAAGCCGTTCATCTTCATGAACGCCGCCGGACTCCAGCGCGATCTCACGACCATGGTCCACGAGGCCGGCCACGCCTTCCACTCGATGGTCTGCCGCTCGGAACCGATCCTCGCCTACCGATCCGCGCCGATGGAGTTCTGCGAAGTGGCCTCGATGGCGCAGGAACTCCTGACCTTCCCCTACCTCGACGAGTTCTACTCGGAGGAGGACGCGAACCGCGCTCGCCGCGACGAGCTCGAAGGTATGGCGAAGATCCTTCCGTGGATCGCGACCATCGACGCGTTCCAGCACTGGATCTACACCAATCCCGGCCACGACCGCACCGCCCGCACCCAGGTGTGGCTCGACCTCGAGAATCGATTCGGGCCGCCGGTCGACTGGTCGGGACTCGATGACGCCCACGCCGCGATGTGGCAGCGACAGCTCCACCTCTTCGGGGTGCCCTTCTACTACATCGAGTACGGCATCGCCCAGCTCGGCGCGCTGCAGGTCTGGTGCAACAGCCTCGACGACGAGAAGAACGCGATCGACCACTATCTCGACGGACTCGCGCTGGGCGGGACCAAGCCGCTGCCCGACCTCTTCAAGGCCGCCGGCGCATCGTTCGACTTCGGCCCGGACACCGTCGGACCGCTCATGGAGCGCGTGTCGCGCGAACTCGAGACCCTGCCCGCCTGAACGAGAACGCCGCTCGACCGATCCCCCGCGGCGGTACCTCCGGGTGCCGCTGCGATCGCGCCCGCAAGAGCCGAAGCACCATGCACGACCACTCGCCTCACATGCCACCGGCCGAATTCGAGCGTCTCGGCGCCGAGCTGACGAGATGGATCGTCGAACACCTGGATTCCGCGGAAGCCCGACCCGTCACCGCGCCGGTCGCCCCGGGCGAGATCTACCGGGCGTTTCCGCCGTCGCCCCCCCTCGAGGGGGAGCCGCTCGATGCGCTGCCGGGGGAGCTGGATCGGCTCGTGGTTCCGGGCGTGACCGGCTGGCAGAATCCGAACTGGTTCGCCTACTTCCCCTGCAACCACTCCTATCCATCGATCCTCGGGGAGCTGCTCAGCGCCGGGCTCGGCATCCAGGGGATGCTCTGGAACACGAGTCCCGCGTGCACGGAACTCGAGTCGCTCGTGATGGACTGGTCGCTCGAGGCCTTCGGACTTCCGGATCGGTTCCGGACCATGCCCCGGGACGTCGACGGACCCCCGTGCGTCGGCGGCGGCGTCATACAAGACACCGCGAGCAGCGCGACCTTCTGCGCCCTCCTCGCGGCCCGCGATCGGATCACCGACGGCGTCGCGGGCCGGGATGGCGTCGCGAGCTGTCCGACCCTGGTCGCCTACACCAGCGAACATGCCCACTCCTCGATCGAGAAGGCGTGCACGATGTCGGGCATCGGTCGGGCGAATCTCCGTTCCATCCCGAGCGATCCCGAGACCTTCGCGATGGATGCGGACGCACTGGCGGCGGCCATGCACGAGGACGCCGAGGCGGGACGCGTCCCCTTCTTCGTCTGCGCGACCTGCGGGACCACGTCGAGCGGCGCGATCGACCCGACGGCCCGCATCGTCGAGATCGCGAAGCGATACGACGCGTGGGTCCATCTCGACGGCGCGATGTTCGGCGTGGCCGCGATCTGCCCCGAATGGCGCTGGACGCTCGAGGGCGGCGCCGCGTGCGACTCGATCTGCGTCAATCCCCACAAGTGGATGTTCACGAACTTCGACTGCGACCTGCTCTGGGTCGCCGATCGCACAGCGCTCACCCGGGCGATGGGGATCATGCCCGAGTACCTGAGGAACGCCCCGACCGAGAGCGGCGAGGTGATCGACTATCGCGACTGGCAGGTCCCGCTGGGTCGTCGATTCCGCGCCCTGAAGCTCTGGCTCGTCTACCGGCACTACGGCCTCGAGGGGATCCGACGCGCCTTCCGCGAACACGTCGCGATCGCGCAGGAGTTCGCGGACATGATCGACGCCGAGCCCGACTGGATCAGGGTCGCGCCCAGTCCGCTCTCCCTCGTCTGCATTCGCCATCGCGACGGAGACGAGCGGACGCAGTCGGTCCTCGAGGCGATCAACGCGAGCGGCGAAGCGATGCTCAGCCACACGAGACTTCACGACGAGTACGTCATTCGCGTCTCGGTCGGGCAGACCAACACCCGACTGGAGCATCTGGAGCGACTGTTCGCCCGCCTGGTCGCCTTCGGCCGGGAGCCGATCCAATCCTGAACGCGGGTCAGCGTTCCTCGAATCCGATCGCACCGCGGGTGCAGGTGATCACCACCACCTCGGCCGGACAATGGACTCGCAGCGGGAACCAGGCACCGGTTCCCACCGTCACGAACAACGCACTCGCACCACGCAGGTAGAACCCCGCGTTGAGACGGTTCGTCATCGCGAGATTGACGTCGGGCCGACCGGCTCTGGCGACCTGGCCTCCGTGGGTGTGCCCGGAGAGCGTGAGCGGGATCCCGGCCCGGCTCGCCGGAAGAAACGCCTTGGGATTGTGGGCGAGCAGCAGCGACGGCGCGTCGGGACGAACGCGGTCGACCCGCCGGGACAGATCGGACACCGTCTTGTCCCATCCGATTCCACCGACTCGAAGCGGCTCGCCGTCCTCACCGGCCCTCCAACTCGAGAAGGGAACGTCGAAGACCCGATCCTCGAGGACCTCGATCCCCGCGGTGGTCGCCATCCCGACGACCCGATCCCCGTCGTCGAGCAGATCGTGGTTGCCGAGCACCAGGAAGGCGCCGCACGGCGCCTCCATGTTCGCGGTCGCCTCGAACAGGGGCGCTGCCCCTTCGCACTCGAGATCGATCATGTCCCCGGTGAAGGCGACGAGGTCGGGCTTCTCGGCGGCGAGCAGATCGATCACCCGACGTCCCCGTTCGATCGACATGAGGTCGCCGAAGTGCATGTCGCTGAAATGCCCGATGCGGAGACCGTTCCAGGCCTCCGGCCGGATTCGGGTCTCGGAC
>PKCT01000030.1 GCA_002862325.1 Phycisphaerae bacterium | reverse complement strand
AGGGGATCATCGGCCGACCGGGTCCCCGACTTCGCCCGCTACGGGCCGGGGAACGGCCTTCTCATCGAGCGAGGTTCCGAGAACGTCGTCGGCCTCGTCCCAACCGCGGAATCCAGCCCCTGAACCTGCGGTCCGCTACACTTTCCGACCCAGCCGGGCTCCACCGAACGAGTGGTCCGGCCTGTCTTCTCGGACCTTGCATCAGGACTGGACGCGATCTCCATGGCCGAATCGAAGCACTACGACCTCATCGTCATCGGCGCCGGACCCGGCGGCTACGTCGCCGCGATTCGAGCCGCGCAACTCGGACTCAAGACCGCGTGTATCGAGCGCGGAAAGCTCGGTGGCGTCTGTCTGAACTGGGGATGCATCCCCACCAAGGCGCTGCTCCACAATGCTGAGCTCTACACCGAGGCCATCACCCATGGCGCGGAATGGGGCATCGAGATCGACCCCAAGCACGTCAAGGTCGACTGGGACAAGGTCATCGGCCGAAGTCGCAAGATCACCGGCACGCTCAACAACGGCGTCGGGTATCTGCTCAAGAAGAACAAGATCGACCACTACGAGGGTCACGCCAGGATCGTGAAGGGCGCCACCGGCGGCACGCCGTGCGAGGTCGAGGTCCTCAAGGCGGACGACGACTACTACCACGGCACCGGGGCCGGCGCGGAAGGCAAGATCACCGCCGACAAGATCCTCGTCTGCACGGGCGCAAGCCCCCGGCAGCTGCCGTTCGCCCCGAGCGATGGAAAGACGATCTTCACGAGCTACGAACTGCTCACGATCGACCACTGCCCCAAGTCGATGATCGCGATCGGCTCCGGCGCGATCGGCATGGAGTTCGCCTACTTCATGAACGCCTTCGGCTGCGAGGTCACCGTCGTCGAGATGCTCGACCGCATCCTTCCCGTCGAGGACCAGGACATCTCCAAGGCCGCTCAGAAGTCCTTCGAGAAGCAGGGCATCAAGTTCCGGACCGGATCGATGGTCAAGGACGTCAAGACCGGCAAGGGTGGTGCGAAGGTCACGGTCGCCGACGCGAAGGACGATTCCAAGACCGAGACCCTCGACGCCGAAGTCGTCCTGGTGGCGATCGGGGTCAAGGGCCGGTTCCATGGACTCTTCGACGAATCACTCGGCGTGAAGATCGAACGCGACCACATCGTGACGGACCAGGGAACTTCGAAGGATCCGACCTATCAGACCAGCGTGCCCGGCATCTACGCGATCGGCGATGTCATCGGCGCTCCGTGGCTCGCCCACGTCTCCAGCGAAGAGGGCATCATCGCGGTCGAGAAGATGGCCGGTCATCATCCGGTGGCGATCGACTACGACGCCATTCCGGGATGCACCTACACGAATCCGCAGATCGCCTCGGTTGGACTCACCGAACAGGCGTGCAAGGAGCAGGGCATCGACTACAAGGTCGGGAAGTACCAGCTCAAGGCGCACGGGAAGGCGATCGCCACCGGCCACACCGAAGGCCTGGTCAAGGTGATCACCAGCGAGCCCTACGGCGAGATCATCGGATGCCACATCTTCGGCGAGGATGCCAGCGAGCTCATCGCGGAGATGGGTCTGGCCAAGCGGCTCGAGGCGACGGCCGAGGACGTGATCTCGACCATCCACGCCCACCCGACGATGGCGGAGTCGATGCACGAAGCGGTCCTGGCCACCGAGGGCCGTGCCATCCACGCCTGATGTCGACGGTCGAGCCTCCGAAACAACGCATGGACCGGCGTTCGAGCGCCGGTCCTTGTCGTTTCTGGTGAATGTCGGATTACCGCGGTCACGGACCGACGTTGCGAGGGTCACTCGCCGCCGGCATTTCCGTCCGAACCACCGCCGTCCGGGCCGCCGCTTTCGCCGCCCCCCTTGCGTCGCCGTCGCCGTCGGCGACGCTTCTTCTTCGGCCCGCCCTCGCCGGTGGGTATCGCGCCGGATCCCTCCTCGCCGGTCGGTGCTGGTGCTTCGCCACTCGCGCTTCCGGCCTTCTTCCGTCGCCGTCGACGTCGCTTCTTCTTCGGGCGTTCCTCTCCATCGGGATCGGAATCGGTCGTCGATGCCGGATCTCCGATCGACGGGGTAGCGTCGACGGCCTCGGACTGCTCGCGATGTTCGGCCTGTCGATCGGACTTCGACTTCCGTCGTCGTCGTCGCCGCTTCTTGTCGTCCGTTCGCTCCTCGACCGAGGTCGTCTCGAGGCCTCGCAGCGGATCCGACTCCGCGGGCTTGGTCGGACATTCGTCCGGGTGGCACAGCTCCTCGACCGGAACCGCGATCTCCCGGTTGTCCGCTTCGAGTCGGACCAGCACGAGTTGGACGAGGATCTTCGAATCCACGACCAGACCCGGACCTTCCGGCGTGCCGACCCGGCTCTTGCGGTTGGGAAGTCGCTTCTTCAGGTCGGAGTAGGTCTCGTCCTCGTATCGAAGGCAGCACATCAGACGGCCGCATCGGCCCGAGATCTTGAGGGGATCGAGCGTGGCCTTCTGAACCTTCGCGGATCGCATCGAGACCGGCTTGAGAACCTTCAGGAAGTTCTTGCAGCAGCAGTGCTGACCGCACTTCTCGTAGTCGGCGGTGAGTCTGGCCTCGTCTCGTCCGCCGACCTGCCGCATCTCGATCCGGGTGCCGAAGTCCGCCGCGAGATCCTTCACCAGCTCCCGGAAGTCGATTCGGTCCTCGCTCATGTAGTAGACGGTCAACTGCTCCTGGCCGAGGATCGGCTCGACCTCGACCACCTTCATCTCGAGGCCGTGGTGTTCGACCCGGGCCTTCACCACCTTCACCTTCTCGAGACTGGTGGCCTTGACCGCCGACCATTCGTTGAGGTCCTCGATCGTGGCGACCCGAAGGATCCGACCATCGGTTCGGAATGGGTAGTCCTTGCCGCCCGACACCTTGATGTAGTCGAGCATCTCCGATCGTGAGACCGACTTTCCGCATCCGGAGTTCGGGCAGGTGGTGGTCAGCATCTCGACGACCTCGACGCCGCGGTGCGTCTTGGCGACGAGCTTCGAACCGCAGCCGGGCTTGGCGTCGCCCTTGTAGGGATACTCGGCCACCCGTCCCATGAAGCCGACGCGGACGACGATCGTCGATGGCGATTCGAGGCGGGCGTACCGTTCCTCGTCGCTCATCGCATCACGATTGGCGGGATCGGCGTCGGCTTCGAAGACGGGAAGAGGAAAGATTGACATGCGCGGCGCGTTCCGGGGAGCCTTCGCCCGATCTCGTCGTCCACGGTGGCCACAGCTCGGCCAGGTCCCAGGGGTCGCCCGGGCGGTCGTGACGAGTTCGGGTTGCCGTCGAGCGGGGTTGTTGGCTCCGACGGGCCGCTCGACAGGCCCGACGGGTTTGAACGCGTTTCCGCAGAACCCAGTGTAGCGACCGCGGTTCCCTCGACCAGACTCAATCCAGGACATCCTCGCCGTCTTCGTCGCTGATCAGGTCGGGATCGAGGCCTGCGCCGTCTTCGGCCCCCGCCCCGGCGCGATGCGCGCCGCCCTTGAGGGCTCCCAGATCCAT
>PKCT01000097.1 GCA_002862325.1 Phycisphaerae bacterium | reverse complement strand
CTGCGAGCGCTGCGACTTCGCGGAGCTCGTGCGGACCTTCAACGACGTCACCGCCAAGCTCGAGGCGACGCACGGGACCCTTCAGCGGGAGGTGTCCGCACTCAAGAAGGAGCTCGCCGAAGCCCACGCGAGGCTTCGGCGGTCGCGGCAGCTCGCAGCGTTGGGCGAGATGGCCGCGGGCATCGCTCACGAGATCCGCAATCCTCTGGGCGCGATCGGTCTGACCCTCGAAGCGCTGACCGAGGATCTGGAAGGGAAGCCCGAACAGCTGGAGCTGTGCGGTCGGGTCAGCCGCGCCGTGGTGCGGCTCGACGCGATCGTCGGAGACGTACTGAGCTTCGCACGCGACACTCGGGTTCGACCGGCATCGGTCGGCGTGGCGAGGCCGTTGCTCGCGGCGATCGATTCGATCGAGGATCTCGTCGCCGCCGGCGACATCGATCTCGACCTCGATCTCGACGAGGCCGTGGCGGCGGAGGTCGATGCTCCACTGCTCGAGCAGGCGATCCTGAACGTCCTTCGGAACGCCTGCGAGTCGATGCTCAACGTCGACCGTCGACGCCGATTGGCGGTGCGCCTGGGGACCGAGGAGCTTCGTGATCCCGAACAGGGGGCCATCCCGCATGCGGTGATCGAGATTCGCGACACCGGCCCGGGAATCCCCGAGGAGGTGCGCGAACGCATGTTCAATCCGTTCTTCACGACCCGAGCGGAGGGGACCGGGCTGGGACTCGCGATCGTCCATCGCATCGTGGACGCCCATGGCGGGCGACTCGATGTCGAGAGTACGCAGGGCGGAACCTGCATGCGGGTGGCGCTGCCCGTCGCGTTCGGCGGGGATCGGAACCTTCGCGACGACGAGGGGGGAGCCAGCCTGGGTGGCGCGGTCCGGCGTCGGGTGAGAGACAACGCTGATCTGGGGGCCGCATGACGATCCCAGACGATTCGATTCGCATGACACACACCAACGGCAAGGATGCCGAGGGAGATCTTGGATGAGCAGAATTCTCGTCGTGGACGACAAGGAAATGATGCGAGACAGCGTGGCGACGATTCTCGGTCGTCGGGGTCACACCGTGATCACCGCGTCGGGGGGCGAGGCGGCGATCGAGAAGATCACGGCGAAGCGTCCGGACGCGGTCGTGACCGATCTGCAGATGCCCGGCATGAGTGGATTGCAGCTGCTCTCTTCGATTCGAGGCATCGACGAGGGGCTTCCCGTCGTCTTCATGACCGCATACGGCTCGGTCGAGACCGCGGTCGAGGCGATGCGGGAGGGGGCCTTTGACTACGTGACCAAGCCCTTCGGGGGTGATGAACTGGGGATCGCGGTGGAGCGTGCGATCGAGCACGGCCGTCTTCGCCGTGAGAACGAGGTTCTTCGCGCCGCCGCAGGCGCACCCGTCGCGTCCGCGGCCGGCCATCGACTGGTCGGCGACGGGCCGACGATGATCGAGACGCGGGATCGCATCGAACGCATCGGAGACAGCCATGGCACCGTGCTGATCACCGGCGAAAGCGGGACCGGCAAGGAGGTTGCCGCGAGGTGCCTGCACGAGGCGAGTCCCCGTCGCGATGGGCCGTTCCTCGCCATCAACTGCGCGGCGCTTTCGGCCAGCCTGCTGGAGAGTGAGCTGTTCGGACATGAGAAGGGGGCCTTCACCGGCGCCGACAAGCTTCGCAAGGGGCGATTCGAGCTGGCGGACGGCGGCACGCTTCTGCTCGACGAGATCAGCGAGATCAAGCCGGAGCTTCAGGCGAAGCTTCTCCGGGTTCTCCAGGAGCAGACGTTCGAGCGGGTCGGGTCGAGCCAGACGCTTTCGGTGGACGTCCGGGTCATCGCGACCACCAACCGGGATCTCGCGACCGAGGTCGATGCGGGTCGATTCCGCGGCGATCTCTTCTTCCGACTCAACGTGCTCCCCATCGAGATGCCCGCGCTTCGCGATCGGCCGGAGGATCTCGAGGGGTTGGCCAACCACTTCCTCGCCGCGGTCGGAACTCGCGAAGGTCGGCCTCGGAAGGTGCTCGCGAGCGACGCGGTCGCGGCCTTCGTCGGCTACGCCTGGCCCGGCAACGTGCGAGAACTCCAGAACATCTGCGAGCGGGCCGCGGTCCTCTCCTCCGGTGAGGAGATCTCCGGCGCCCTGGTCCGTCCCTGGTTGGAGAACCCCACCGAAGAGATGGCGGCGACCGCCGGAGGCATTCAGCTGGGGCTGGCCGCCTCGATCTCGGAGCCTGCGGGGGCCGTCGGCATGGCGTCGGCGGCCGTGCAGGATTGGATCGCGTGCGACGGCGAGTTGACCCTGGCCGACATCGAACGGGAGACCATCGTCGCGACCCTCCGACGCAACAGCGGCCATCGTCAGCGATCCGCCCAGGCGTTGGGCATCGGCGTGCGGACGCTGGGTCTCAAGCTCAAGAAGTGGAAGGAGGATCAGGTGGTCGCGGCCGACCTCTGATCTCCGACCGATCGTTTCTGCGCGGGGTTCGCGCATCATTCGCCCATCGGCGCAGCCTCTGCGCCGTCCGGAGGATCCGGACATGTCCGACCATGGAATTTCGAGCTGGGGCGCCAGCCCCTATCTGCAGCGGTTGATGGAGTATTCCTGGCAGCGGAATCAGCTCCTCCAGGATGCCGCCGCGAATCTGGACACCCCCGGTTTCCGACCCAAGGACGTACCGGTCGAGGAGTTCCAGTCGGCGATGAAGGCGGCTCGGGCCCGGGAAACCGGGGTGGGCACCCCGGTGGTCCGAGGCCAGGGCATCTTCGCCGACACCGATCGGCTGAGCTTCGAGACGGGTCGAACGGTGCTGAAGCCGGAGGCCGTCCACGACAATCTTCTCTTCCACGACGACAACGACCGCAATCTGGAACGGATCATGCAGAACCTCGCGGAGAACGCCCTGTCGTTCCGGCTCGCGAGCGAGCTCTTCCGCAAGGAGCATGACCTGCTCAGGGCGGCGATTCGTGAACGGCCGTGACGGTTCGGGGGTTCTCAGAGGGTCTTGGAGTTGAACGCATGAGCATCTACGGCGCCTTCGACATCTCAGGCAGCGGCCTCCAGGCCCAACGGGTCCGCATGGACGCGATCAGCGCGAACCTCGCCAACCAGGAGACGCCGGGCTACCGGATGGTCCAGGTGAACTTCGCCTCGGGGAACGCCTCGGGCACCGATCCGCTGGGGGTCCACGTCGCCTCGATCGATCGGCTCGACGATTTCGTGCCGGAGCTCGTCCCGCTGGGGTCGCCCAAGGATCTCGCGGGAGATGGGGTGGCGGATGGCATGGCCCAGATGCCGGCGTTCGACTACACGGTCGCGATGGCCAACGGCATCGAGGCCTTGCGGGCATACGAAGCCAACATTCAGGCTTTGGAGACCACTCGGTCGATGATTGATTCGGCGATTCGTGTACTCGCCTGACCTTGAAAGACGGTGACGACCATGACCGATCCACTCGGCTTCATCAATCAACCCAACACATCCGCACCCCGCGGCATCCCCGGTCTCGGCCAGGGGCTTCCGCAGTCCGGTGCGGGCCAGGGCAAGGACTTCAAGTCCGAGCTCCTCGAGCAGATCGCG
>PKCT01000077.1 GCA_002862325.1 Phycisphaerae bacterium | reverse complement strand
CCGCCGTACTGGCCGCGGTTCTCGCGCTCTCGGTCGCCGCCACCGCGGACCTCAACGGAACCCGACACGGACGTTCCCTGCAACTCGGCACGATGCTCCTCTGCGTCGACGGCACGGGGTGCTGCCCGGCGTTCGACACCGAACACGATTCCGAGCGGCGGATGCCGCGTCGCGTCCTTCCGTCCGGAACCGGTGATGCCCGAGGCGATCACGACCGCCTCTTCGGTCCCGTGGTTGCCTCCGGTCCCGGACACGGCGACCTCCCGCCGCCGATGCACGGCTGAGCCGCTCGCTTCGCGGAAGATTCTTTTCCGTGGCATCACACCCCACTTCAACCGATACACACACTCCCCGACGCCGACTGCAGGCGCGATGAGACCGCGGCCCTTCGGCCCGGTGACCCGAAAGGACCCGATATGGGCGTTCCATTCTTTGGCTGGGTTGCGAAGAAGCTCTTCGGCACCCGAAACCAGCGACAAGTCAATCGTTTCCTCGGCAAGGTCGATGCGGTCAATGCCCTCGAGGCCGAGACCAGAGTCCTCACCGACGCCGAACTCAAAGCGAAGACCGACGGGTTCCGCGAGCGGATCAAGGCCGGCGAGAGCGGATACGACATCATTCCGGAGATCTTCGCAGTCGCCCGCGAGGCGATGGACCGCGCCGTCGGCATACGGAACATCTTCAATCCGGAGTCGGGATTCGATCCCGACCGTCTGCCCCCCGAAGCGAGAGCGCTCTTCGACCAGACGCTCGCCACCATGCAGGCGACCGAACCGATGCCCCCGACCGACACCCTTCTGGGTTGCACCGAGCCGGTTCCCTCGTGGCAGTTCGTGGACATCCCCAATCCCATCTACGACGCGGTGCGCGAGCTCTATCCGGAGAGCCGCCCCCCCTTCCGCGCCCGACCGTTCGACGTGCAGCTCATCGGCGGCATCGTCCTGAGCGAAGGCCGGATCGCGGAGATGAAGACCGGTGAAGGCAAGACCATCGTGGGCCCCCTTGCCTGCTATCTCGCGTGCGTCGAGGACCGACAGGTCCACGTCGTGACCGTCAACGACTATCTGGTGCAGCGGGACCGGGACTGGACGTTCCCCTTCTTCCGAGCGCTCGGCCTCACCGTCGGGGCGATCCACCCGATGCACATGCAGCCGACCGAAGTGAAGAAGCAGATGTACGACTGCAACGTGGTCTACGGGACCACCTCCGAATTCGGATTCGACTATCTGCGGGACAACATGAAGCTGCGAGCCGAGGACCAGGTCCAGAAGCGACGGGAATTCGCGATCGTCGACGAGGTGGACTCGATCCTCATCGACGAGGCCCGGACGCCGCTCATCATCTCCGGCCCCGCGCACTCGGTCCGTCCGCGATACGAACTCGCCGACGGGCTCGCTCGGCACCTCGTGGAGGCCCAGAAGGCCTGGACCACGGCCGACGACGGCGTGCAATCGTGCCTGGTGAAGATCTCCGGGCTGGAGGGTGACATTCGAAACGCCCGCGACAAGTCCGAGGTCCCCGGTCTGAAGGCCGCGCTCGAGGCCGCCGAGGCCGAGCTCCCGAAGCTCGAGGCCGAGCGGGATCGACACACCCAGTTCTTCGAGGTCGAACTCGACAAGAAGTCCGCGTCCCTGACCCACGAAGGGGTCACCGAAGCCCAGCGAAAGGCCGGCATCGGCTCCTTCTACGTCGGTGACAACATCGACCTCCCCCACCTCCTCGAACAGGCCCTCCGGGCGCACGTGGTCTACATCCTGGACCGCGACTACGTGATCGCCAGCGACGAGGGTGGAGAACCGAGCGTGGTCATCGTCGACCAGAACACCGGACGAAAGATGGTCGGTCGCCAGTGGTCCGACGGACTGCATCAGGCAGTGGAGGCGAAGGAGAACGTCCCGATCAAGGACGAGACCCAGACGATGGCCACCATCACGATCCAGAACTTCTTCAAGATGTACGACCGACTCTCGGGCATGACCGGCACAGCGGACACCGAGGCGACGGAATTCCACGAGATCTACCGCCTCGACGTCGTCTCGATTCCGACGAACGTGCCGATCGAGCGGAAGGATCGCAACGACCTCGTGTTCCTCAACGAGCGGGACAAGTGGGAGGCGATCGTCGACGAGGTTGTCCGATTCCACGAGTTCGGACGCCCCGTCCTGGTGGGCACCACCAGCGTCGAGCGGAGCGAGATGCTCAGCCGGATGCTCGCCGCCCGCAATCGAACGCCGCACGAAGTGCTCAATGCGAAGCAGCACGAGCGAGAGGCGGACATCGTCCAGAACGCGGGCCAGCTCGGCGCGGTGATGATCGCCACGAACATGGCGGGCCGAGGAACCGACATCAAGCTCGGGGGGATCGATCGCGAATCCCTGATCGAGCACTGGAAGCGGAACAACATCTGCCCGAAGGACGTGAAGGCGTCGATGGAGGATCAGGAGATCCTCGACCGCTGCTGGCGACATCTCGCCGGGCGGGAGATGGGCATGGGACGGAACGAGATCCAGGATCTCGACCCGTCGGAGGCTCGCCGCCTCTGCATGGCGAAGTGGGCGACCGAGCACGCATTCATCGCGGCGAGCAAGGCGGAGAAGATGTCCGCCACCGAACTCGAGGATGCGCTCAACGCGGCGGGCACCGTCCTGCTCCATCGACTGGATCTGCAGAAGTCGATCGAAGAGATGGGCGGACTCCACATCATCGGCACCGAGCGGCACGAAAGTCGCCGGATCGACAACCAGCTGCGTGGCCGGGCCGGTCGACAGGGAGACCACGGCAGCAGCCGATTCTTCCTCAGTCTCGAAGACGATCTGATGAAGATGTTCGCCGGCAAGAAGACCCTCTACGTCCTCTCGAAGCTCGGCATGAAGGATGGAGACGCCATCGAACATCCGATGCTCTCCCGATCCGTGGAGAACGCACAGCGGAAGGTCGAGGAACGGAACTTCACGATCCGCAAGAACATCCTCGAGTACGACGAACCGATGGAGCACCAGCGACAGGCGTTCTACGCGGTCCGTCAGCCGGTCCTCGAGGGCCTGGGGATCAAGGATCAGATCTTCGAGTACATCGAGGACGCCATTCGCGACGAGGCCGAACGCGAGAACATTTCCATCGAGCGGGCCGAAGCCAGGGCGCTGCGCTACGGCAACGAGGTGGCCTCGGACTACGCCTACACCGCGGTGCGCTTCCTCGAGGTGGTGCTGTCCTGGTTCTGGAACAAGATCTACGACGGCATCCGCGTCAACCATATCGAACCGCTGCAGGACGCCGTGCGCGGCTACGAGGTGATCTACGTCCCCTGCCATCGCAGCCATATCGACTACCTGCTGTTGTCCTATCTGCTGTTCCGCAACGGCCTGACGCCGCCGCACATCGCCGCCGGCATCAACCTCAACATGCCGGTGATCGGCAGCCTGCTGCGCCGCGGTGGCGCCTTCTTCATGCGCCGTTCGTTCAAGGGCAACCCGCTGTACACCTCGGTGTTCAACGAATACCTGCACAACCTGTTCACCCGCGGCTTCCCCGTCGAGTACTTCGTGGAAGGCGGGCGTTCGCGTACCGGCCGCATGCTGCAACCCAAGACCGGCATGCT
>PKCT01000206.1 GCA_002862325.1 Phycisphaerae bacterium | reverse complement strand
CCGCGACATCGCCGCCGGCGAGGACACCGATTGCTTCGTCGAGTCCGGCGAACGCCGGTTCGAGATCGGGATCCTCCGCGGTGGCGGGCGAGATCACGAGGAATCGGGGTTCGAGGATCTCCGGGTTCCGTTTCCGAGCCAGGTTCGCCGCGCTCCGGTAGCGATCGATGACTGCACCGAGACGTGCAGCGGTCTCTTCGGGCGTCCGGAAGAAGCTCTTGAGATCGTTGGTGCCGAGCGTGATGACGAACGTGTTCCACTCGACCCGTTCGATGAATTCGACGAGATATGCGTCGTCGTAGCGGCGGAGGAAGCCGTCATCACCGGTCGAAAGCCATTCACCTTCGTCGAGGTGCGATCTGGTCGTGTCTCCGCCGACCGCATGCGCACCGAGCAACAAACCGGTCTCCCGATCACGCCGTTCGATCACCGCTCCGAGCATTGCGATCGATGCGCCCGTTTCCTCGGTCAGATCCGGATCGGTTCGCAGCTCGAGAGCGACCGAGGCATCCTCGCTCTGGTCGAGATCAGAATCGAAGTCGATGGACATCTCGCCGATCGTGTACCCCGCATCGGGTCGTTGCATGTCCACGTCGACGTCGATCGACACCGTGTCGCCACCGACCAGCGAATACCTACCCACCGATTTGGAATCGAGGATCGGCAGGTACGTACCCCGCAGTGGGCCGTTCATCCAATCGGGATCCGTTCGATACCGCGACCAAAAGTCTCGATCGTCGACCATGCGCGGCATCGAGACCCGAAACAATCGACGATCCGCCAGATCGCCACTGGTTTCGAATGCGTTGATCGGGATGCCCCACCACCCCGATCCGAGCGAAGAATCGATCGTCTCGCCGGGTCGTACGTTACCGGCCAGAAGATCGCAGGCCGGGTCGAAGGCGGCGGAACGCCCGCTGTCGTCCACTTGGGTTCCGTTGACCGAAACGCCGTGCAGGACGGTCGGAATGAATCGCCCTCGCCATTGCGTCGGCCGCCAGGTTCTCCAGATGCCCGTCACCCAGGTCCCGCGACCATCGAGCGACACATGAGTCGCGATCGAGTCACCCACCAGCAGGAGATGACACCGACCCGCCTGGATCCGGGCGGCGACCGACTGGAGATTGCGGGACGTGGGCTCGCTCCCCAGACGGAGTCGACGCTTCGAATCCATGGCAGCCTCGCCGGCCGACGCGAGACCGCCAAGGACCAGAACCAGCATCAGAACCGGATGTCTGAGAAGACGCGGCACACTCCGTCTATACCACCCTGCGCGCGGGTTCCCATTGGAATTCCGAAAAAAGGACACGCCCGTCGATCGTGGGTGGATGAACGGCCGATCGGCGTCCGAATATCGCGAACGCATCCCGATGGGAATCTCGACGAACCCCATGGACCGGTAGTCTCTCCAGCTGAACCATGCCCGACCTCCGCACCCTGCTTTCGGCCCTCGATCACGCCGGCGACCTCCACCGGGTCTCCAGTCCGGTGTCACCCCTGCTCGAGATCACGGAGATCGCCGATCGGCTCGCCCTCGCGTCCGCACCGACCGCAAGCCCGAACGCCGATGCGTTCGATCCCGGACGGTCGGGTCTGGGTGGACCCGCGCTCCTCTTCGAGAACGTCGAAGGCTGCGACTTTCCACTCGCGATCAACGTGTTCGGGTCGTACCACCGGATGGAGACCGCGCTGGGCTGCGCGGGACCGGACGGAGGCTTCGAACAGATCGCAGCTCGCATCGCCTCCCTGACCAAGCCGCAACCTCCACGATCGCTCGGCGAGATCTGGTCGAAGCTCAAGGAATTCGCGCCGCTGCTGCGCATTCCACCGAGGACGACCGGGACCGGACCGTGCCAGGAGGTCGTCAAGCTCGCCAGCAGGGACGAGGTGGACCTGCGTCGACTCCCGATCCTCAAGTGCTGGCCGCTGGACGGTGATCCCGCGGCAGTCGATTCGGGACTGACGGCGGAGGCTGCGGGAACCGCGGAGGGCGGTGGGCGATACATCACCCTCGCCGGCATGCACACCATCCACGCCGACGACCGGGACGAGAAGAAGCCGGCCAGCCACAACATCGGCATGTACCGGTCCCAGCTCGTTGGGCCGACGACGCTCGCCATGCACTGGCACATGCACCACGACGGCGCGTCCCACTGGCGGAGCTGGAAGAAGCTCGGACGTCCGATGCCGATCGCCATCGTGCTCGGCGGAGAACCGTGCCTGCCCTACGCCGCGACCGCGCCGCTCCCGCCGGGGATCTCCGAACTGCTCATGGCGGGATTCCTCAACGGGCGCGGAATTCCGATGGTCGCCGCGAAGACCGTGCCCCTTCGAGTCCCCGCGAACGCGGAGATCGTGATCGAGGGTTTCGTGCACACCGACGCCGGCATGATCGGCTTCGATCCCCGCACCGACGGCGAGCTTGGTCCCGGAGCCGTCTTCGAAGGCCCCTTCGGCGACCATACAGGCTTCTATTCGCTGCCGGATCGCTATCCGATCGTGGAGGTGACGGCGGTGACCCACCGGACGGACGCGATCTACCCCACCACCGTCGTCGGTTTACCGCCTCAGGAGGACTACTACCTCGGCAAGGCGACCGAGCGTCTCTTCCTCCCGCTGCTGAAGACGATCGTGCACGACATCGCGGACTACCACCTGCCCCGCTACGGCTGCTTTCACAACGCGGCCTTCATCAAGATCGACAAGGCCTATCCGCTCCAGGGACGCCGGGTCATGCACTCCATCTGGGGTGCCGGTCAGATGGCATGGACCAAGACCATCGTGGTGGTCGACGACGACGTCGACGTGCACGACGAGTTCGGCGTCATCGAGACGATCATGCGACGCTGCGACTTCCGTCGCGATCTCGAGATCACCCGAGGTCCCCTGGACATCCTCGACCACTCTGCACCCGCGATCGGCGCGGGCGCGAAGCTGGGTTTCGATGCCACCAACCGCATGAACGGCGAGCAGACGGGTACGGTGGGACTCGAGCCACCGCGTCTGCCGACCGACGATGAACGTGACGAGGCCGAACGGGCCGGCGCGGTGCTTCCGGAATCCGGACTCGGAAGACTCGCGATCGTGACGGTCGAGGCACCGAACACCGCCCATGCCGGCATCGATCGCATCGAATCCCTCTGGTCCAACCTGGAACCGAGCAACCCCGCGGCCGAGTTCGTGCTCGCGGTCGATCCGCATGTCGATCCCCATGACCTCGAAGGCTGCCTCTTCAGATGGCTCGCCAACGCCGATCTCGAGCGAGATGCGGTCCGAGACGGTGCCCGCATCGGATTCGACGCACGCTCGAAGATCCCGCATCGAGACAACCGTGACGGGGTCCCGGTCCGCGACTACCCGCCCGAGGTCTCCATGAGCCCGGAGATCGTGCAACGAGTCGACGATCGATGGTCCGACTACGGGTTCACCGACCCGGTGGTTCCGTCCCGATTCGCACGCACCGCTTCGGAGTCGGCCACTTGAGTCGTTCGATCGGCGTCCCCGTCTGGGCCTCGATCGTGGGATGGGGCAGCGCACTCGGCTTCTTCGCCGCCTACTTTCCTGGTCACTCTCTTGCGTCGCTTGGAAGGCCCTGTGAACA
>PKCT01000311.1 GCA_002862325.1 Phycisphaerae bacterium | reverse complement strand
ACCCGCATCTCCTCGATCGCCTCCGCGACCCACTGATCTCGAAGAGAGCCGAGGTACCGGTCCTGTTCCTTGGCGAATCGGATACCCGCCAGCTCGCTCTCCAGCGAGAGCTGGACCTCGGGATCGTAGATCGACCGTCCTGTGGGCCTTCGAATGTCGAGGATCGTGAACCATGACGTGTACGCACCCTGGTCCAGGGGCTCGCTGGCCGCGCCGACGTCGAGGTCGGCCAGGCGTTGCCGCACCGGTTTCGCGAGGCTCGTGCCCGTGATTCCATCGGGTGGAAGCTCGAGATCGAGCCAGGCACCGTCGTCCGGAAGGTCGAGCATCTTTGCGACCTCGGCGAAGCTCTTCCCGGCCTCGAACGCATCCTTCACCCGCTTGTAATCCTCGGCTTTGCGATCGCGGTGCAACCGGATCCGACCGATCTCGACCTGGGGCGGCGGATTGAACTTGGCTTCGTTGGCGCGATACGCCTGTTCGACGTCGCGCCACGAGACGATGGCTCGGGGGCGCACACGCTTCTGCAGGAGGTCGCCTGCGAGCGCGAGACTCCTTCGTTGGGCCATGAACTCCTCGATCGAGAGACCGAACTCCTCCTCGATGCTGGTCGATGCGGTTTCGCGTGTTCCGCCGCGATTCGTGATCGTCTCCTCCTGCAGGTTCTGCAACCACGCGAACACCCCCTGCTGCATCTCCGGAGTGAGTTTGCTTTCGGCTTCAGCGATGATCAGTTCGGAGTCGACGTATTCCCGGAATCGCGACGTGACCAGTCGTCGGATCTCGAACCGGGCATCGGGTTCGGGCAGCTCGGCGACGATGCGAAGGATGCGGTCCTCGAGGGGAACCAGGAACTCGTCCGCGTAGACGGGGCGTCCGTTGATCTGGCCGACCAGCCCGTCGATCGGGTAGCTCACGCCGACCGGGAGTTCCTCGCGGATATCGACCTCGACGTCGTCGACGCCATCCGGGCCGATCACGCGTCGCGTGGTCTCCGTGATCGTTCCATCCGGCCCGCCGACCGACGTGGACTGGGTCGTCTCGATCGGTTCCGGATCGACCTCCTCGGGGGCGA
The DNA here is from genome assembly GCA_002862325.1 of Phycisphaerae bacterium. GTDB lineage: Bacteria > Planctomycetota > Phycisphaerae > Phycisphaerales > SM1A02. The sequence goes on along the minus strand of PKCT01000311.1, from coordinate 2,585 downwards.
CCGCCGGCGTCTCCGCGTTGACGAGCTCGTCCGGGAGCAGGGTCTTCGTGCGAGCTGAGGCGATTTTGAGGTTCCAGGCAGGTCCGCCGCACCCGGCGATCGATCCTGCGAGGACCATGACGGCCGCGGCCGATCCGACGCCGGCGACACTTCGGAGGATGGGGTGGAACCCGAGGGAACCTGGGAGCCCTGCGAACATGCGGTCATCGTACTCCGCGATCAGCACGAGGGGCCGCCGGGTTCCTACAATGACCTCTCATCCCGGTCGGCTCGAAGGCTGGCCAGCGTATTGTTGTTCCCGAGAACCTTGTCATCTGTCGAAGGGTCCATCCCGATGTCCGAAGATCCCCCGAAGCTGCAAGTGGATAGTGATTGGAAGGCGGAAGCGCAGGCCGAGAAGGAGCGGCTGGCGGCGGATACCGCGAACGCGGGCCCCAAGGCCGGTGGGCCTGGCGCACCCGGAGAACTCCCTCCCGCCGACTTCAAGTCCTTGATGGGACTTCTCGCGTCCCAAGCCGTGATGGGGCTCGGGGCCTATAGCGACCCGCAATCCGGCGGCGTCGTCGTCGACCTGCCGGGCGCGAAGTTCGCGATCGATCTCCTGGCAGTTCTGGAAGAGAAGACCAAGGGCAATCTGAGCGACGATGAGAGCAAGGAGATGGGCACGGTGCTGACCGAACTTCGCAGCCGCTTCGTGCAGATCGCGCAGCTGGTGGCGGAGCAGGGGGCCCAGCCCGGCGGCGACGCAGGGGCTGGAGGAAGTCCCGCATCTCCCCCGCCGGATCTGCGAATTCAGGAACCCTGAGCGTCGTGTCGTCAGCGGCCTTCCCCCGCCACCGTTTCTCGGAATCTCGACTGTGTCCGATGCCTCCAGTTTCATCGATCGCCACTACCTGCTCCTGAGAAGGCTCCACTCCCTCTCGGGCGTCTTCCCCGTGGGGCTGTTCCTCATCCCGCACCTCACCACGAACTCATCGATCGTGTGGGGCCGCATCGCGACCGGCGGTTCGGTGGATGGCGGCGTGGAGACCTTCCAGCACGAAGTCAACTTCATCCACAGCCTGCCGGCACTGCTTCTGATCGAGATCTTCGGGCTGTGGCTCCCGATCGCCTACCACGCGATCCTCGGCGTGTACTTCGCCCGGACGGGGCGATTCAACACCAATCGGTACGCCTACCAGTCCAACTGGCGGTACAGCTGGCAGAGGATCACGGGTTACGTGGCTCTCGTGTTCATCGTCATGCACGTCTCGTCCCTGCGCTGGGGGATCACGTTCGGCGGTCTCATGCCGACGTTCGATCCCCACCATGCGGCGAGTTCCACCGCCATCCACTTCCAGGACGGCACGTGGGGACTCGCGGTCGCGGCGTTCTACCTCGTCTGCGTGCTCGCGATCGTCTTCCACTTCGCCAACGGACTGTGGACCGCCGCGATCACCTGGGGGCTCACCGTGAGCTCGAAGGCGCAGCAACGATGGGGCGTGGCGTGTGCGGGGATCGGCTTCGGCCTCGCGGCGGCGGGCGTGACGGCGATCGTTGGATTCGCGACGCTCGACCCCGACGTCGCCCGGTCGATCGAGTCGACGATGGAAAGCACGCCGGCGACCCAGGAAGATGTCACGGTCAACGAGACCTGAGGACTCCGGAGTCCGGCGTCATCATCTGGACGCCCCTTGGATTTTCGAGTGTTCGCGGTGGGGACGAGCCTAGTCTTGTAGCGAGTCAACGGAGGACGGCAACGTGCAACACACCAATCGACGAGTGATTGTGGTCGGAGGAGGCCTGGCTGGTCTCGCGGCAACCGTGAGGATCGCCGAGAGCGGCGTTCCGGTCGATCTCTTCTCGCTGGTCCCCGTGAAGCGGTCGCACTCGGTCTGCGCGCAGGGCGGCATCAACGCCTGCAACGAGATCGCGCGGCAGCAGGGCTATTCCGAACATGAGCACTTCGACGAGACGGTGTACGGCGGAGACTTCCTCGCCCACCAGCCTCCCGTCTACGAGATGACCCACTGGGCGCCGCGGATCATCGACCTTCTCGACCGGATGGGGGTTCCATTCAACCGCACGAGTGAAGGACGACGGGACCTCAGACTGTTCGGTGGGTCGCTGTTCAAGCGCACCCACTTCGCCGGAGCCACGACCGGACAGCAGCTGCTCTACGCCCTCGACGAGCAGACCCGCCGTTGGGAACACGAGAAGCGAGTCGTCAAGTACGAGCACTGGGAGTTTCTCCGGCCGATCGTCGACGACGCCGGCCGCTGCGTCGGCATCGTCGCCCAGGACATGCGATCGATGCAGATCCGCTCGTTCCGCGCGGACGCGGTCGTCATGGCCACGGGCGGCTGCGGGCTGGTCTACGGCAAGAGCACCAATTCGGTGATCTGCACCGGCGCCGCCGCCAGCCGCTGCTTCCGCGAAGGCGCGTTCTACGGCAATCCCGAGTTCGTACAGGTGCACCCCACGGCGATCCCGGGGGCGGACAAGCTCCGGCTGATGTCCGAGAGCGCGCGGGGTGAAGGTGGACGGGTCTGGGTGCCCCGTCAGGCGGGGGATTCCCGCGACCCCCGCGAGATCCCGACCGAGGA
>PKCT01000186.1 GCA_002862325.1 Phycisphaerae bacterium | reverse complement strand
CCGCAGACGAGCTGGTAGAGCACCACCCCCAGCGAGTACACGTCCGTCCGGGTGTCGATCTCGTTCACCAAACCCGACGCCTGCTCCGGCGACATGTACTCCGGCGTCCCCATCATCTGCCCCACCTGGGTCACCAGGGTCTCCTCGGTGAGGTCCTCTCCCGTCGCCTTCGCGATCCCGAAGTCGATGATCTTCGGCTGCGGATCCTCCCCCTCTTCGGCGTACACCAGGATGTTCCCCGGCTTGAGGTCCCGGTGGATGATCCCCTTCTGGTGGGCGTGCTGCATCCCGTCGCACACCTTCGCGAAGAGCTCGAGCCGCGCTCGAGTGTCGAGCGTCCGCTCGTCGCAGAACTCGTTGATCGGACGGCCCGCCACGAACTCCATGACGAAGTACGGGCGACCGTGTTCCGTCACCCCGGCGTCGAACACCTTCGCGATCGCGGGGTGGTTCAGGACCGCCAGCGCCTGACGCTCCGCGTCGAACCTCGCGAGCACCGCCTTCGAGTCCATCCCCGCCTTGATGATCTTGACCGCGACCTGTCGCTTGACCGGCTCGATCTGCTCGCAGAGGTAGACCGAACCGAACCCACCCTCGCCCAGTTCGCGAACCACCCGGTAGGGACCGATCCGATCGATCGACTCCGACGACGTGGAGGCATCCGCGGACGAATCGAGATCCGCGATCGTCTCGTCGACCGGGAAGGCCGGCTCCCCCTTCTGCGCGTCCGGACGATCCGATCCCTCGGTCATGACTTACGTCGCTTCTCGAGATCGACCGCGCGGGGCGAGAAGCCGCGAGCTCGAGCGGCGTGACTCCGTTCCGGAGGCGTCTCGAGTTCCGACTCGAGCTCCGACAACGACGCCACCTTCACAGACGGCACATCGCGATCCCAGTCGTCGCGGGGCACCCCGCGTCCACCGTCGAAGACGTCGAGGATCGACTCCGCCGCCTCGTCGTCGGGTCGGTGCTCGCCGAAGGCGTCCCGAACGAGCTCGAGGGCACGACCGGCCCGCTTGAGCGACGACGCGTCCTGCAGAAGATCGAACGCCGCGGCCGAGATCGGACGTGCACCGAGCCAGGAGCAGTACGGAACGAATTCAGGCACGACCTGTTCCCCCGCGACCACGTTGGGAAGCAGCTTGTACGGGGCCCGTACGAAGATGGACGCGACCACCATCTGGAGCGGTCCGATCGCGTAGCTGCCGATGAGCGGCGTACCCTGTCGCGTCAGGTCCAGGCTCACCGTGCCGCTCGTCGCCAGCGCGAGATCCGCCCAAGCGATCGCCGCTTCGAGTCGATCGGTGGCGATGTGGACGTTCGGAGGCATCGTTCCGATGCGACGACGCACGCGGTCGGCGATCGCGTCGTTGGCCGCGATGATGATCGCCTCCGCGTTGCGGAACCGACCCCGAATGTCGTCGAACGCCTTCATCTGCGGCCGCAGATTCGCGGCGATCTCGCCGCTGCGACTGCCGGGCAGGATCAGGATCCTGGGACTGCCGCTCGGGAATCGCTGGAGCTGCTCGTCGATCGCCGCCTGGTCGATCTTCTTGGCGATGACCGGATGGCCGATGTACCGCGCCGGCACCTGTCGATCCCCGAACCACTCCTCCTCGAAGGGGAGCAGACAGAGCACGAGGTCGGTGAGCCGGCGGAGCTTCCTGACCCGCCAGCTCCCCCACGCCCACATCTGCGGTCCGACGAGATGCACCGTCTTGGTACCGCGTCGACGAAGTCGCTTGCAGACCGGGAAGTTCGCGGCGGGGCTGTCGACCGGCACGTGCAGGCGAACCCCCGCTCCCTGGCTCCACCGATCGATCCGCTTGATGATGCGCGAGACCTCGAACGCCTTGAGGAAACCACCGAGGCCCATCGCCCCGTCGGTCGCGGTCTGTTCGACGATCTCCGCCCCGGCCGCGGCCATCTTCGGCCCGCCCCAGGCGTAAATCCGGAGGGCCGGATCCCTGGCCTTCAGGGCTCGGATGACCGGAGCCGCATGCGCATCGCCGCTCGGCTCGAAGGCCGTGAAGAGAATCGACCCACGGCGACTGGTGTCCATGCCTTCAAGGGGTCCTTCGTCCATCGCTCCAGAATACCGGAGGCTCTCGACCTGGTCGTCGGATTATGCGAAGATCCCGGTCTACCACCCCTTCCCCTCGTCGATTCTGGATCCACCATGCTCAAGCGGACCCATTCCTGCAACGCCCTTCGTCCCGAACACGTCGACCAGACCGTCGTCCTCGCCGGATGGGTCAACACCTATCGCGACCACTCCAAGTCGCTGGTGTTCATCGATCTTCGGGATCGCCACGGCCTCACCCAGATCGTCTTCGACCTCGCCGACGTGGCGGCCGACGTGGTGGACGCCGCGCAGAGCCTGCGACGCGAGGACGTGATCGCGGTCCGCGGCACGGTCCGCAAGCGAGACGGAGGATCGAACCCGAAGCTCGATACGGGAGAGATCGAGGTCCTCGGTCTCGAACTCGAGGTCCTCAACAAGGCGGAGACGCCGCCGATCCTGCCCGACGACCACGAGGCGGAGAAGATCGGCGAGGAGACGAGACTGAAGAACCGCTATCTCGATCTTCGCAGACCCAAGATGCAGCGCATCCTCGAGACCCGCTCACGGATCGCGCAGTTCACCCGCGCCTTCTTCCACGAGCGAGACTTCCTCGAGATCGAGACGCCGCTTCTCATCAAGTCGACCCCCGAGGGCGCCCGCGACTTCGTCGTGCCGAGCCGCCTCGAGGCGGGCAGCTGGTACGCGCTGCCGCAGAGTCCGCAGCTCTTCAAGCAGATCCTCATGATCGCCGGCTGCGAACGGTACATCCAGCTGCCCAAGTGTCTCCGCGACGAGGACCCCCGGGCCGACCGCCAGGCGGAGTTCACCCAGATCGACCTCGAGATGAGCTTCGTCGATCGCGACGACGTCCTCGAGACGATGGGCGAGTTCGCCCAGGCGCTCTGGCGGGAGCTCCTGGGGGTCAAGATCGGGGACATCCCGCGGATGACCTGGCGGGACGCGATGGAGAACTACGGCATCGACCGACCGGACCTGCGATTCGGTCTGGAGGTGTCCGACGTCAGCGATCTCGCGCGGAAGACCGACTTCGGCGTGTTCGCTTCGGCCCTCGAGAAGTCGAGCCCCATGGGTGGCGGCGTCGTCAAGGCGTTCAGGGTTCCGGGCGGGGCCGAGAAGCTGACCCGCAAGATGACCGACGGCTACTCGGAGTGGATCAAGACCTTCGGCGCCGGCGGGGTCCCCACGACCAAGTGCACGGGGGACGGATTCGAGTCCGGCGTCGGTCGCTTCGTCGAACCGATCGCCGCCGAACTGATCGAACGCCTCGGATGCGAGAAGGGAGACACCGTCTTCTTCACCGCCGACACCTGGGAGACCGCGACCAAGGCGATCGGCGAACTCCGAATTCGGGTCGCCAAGGATCTGGATCTCATCGACCGGGACGCGTGGAAGTTCGTCTGGGTCGTGGACTTCCCGATGTTCGAACTCGACGAAGCCTCGAACCGGTGGGTCGCGCTACACCACCCCTTCACCGCGCCGAATCCCGGCCAGGAAGGCCTGCTCGAGACCGACCCCGGCAACTGCATCAGCGCCGGCTACGACCTCGTCTGCAACGGCAGCGAGATCGGTGGTGGCTCCATCCGTATCCACCGACCGGACGTGC
>PKCT01000224.1 GCA_002862325.1 Phycisphaerae bacterium | reverse complement strand
TCGTTCCACGCCCGGATCGCCGCCTCCAACTGGAGCCGCATGGCGGTCTTCCCGCTGCCACGCTCCCCGAACACCACCGCCGCGGCGGGGTGGTGCGGATCGCCCAGGATCTTCTCGAAGTCCGGATGCCGACAGGAGGCCTCCACCCGATCGAATACCAGATCCTGGCGCGCCTCTTCCCCGCGGAACGGATTGGTTCGCAGCCCGTGATGTCCAAGAAACGCGTCGGTGTTCATCGGGGACTCCTGGGGGACCTAGTGATCCACGGGTGTTCCAAATAGCGACTGGAAGCGTTCCATCGCCTCGGCGAGCCCCTCGTCGGTCTTCGCCTCGACGTTCAGGCGTAGGAGCGGCTCCGTGTTGCTCGGCCGCACGTTGCACCACCAGTCCCCGAAATCATGGCTGATGCCGTCGAGCCTCGAGACCTCGTGGCCGTCGAACGCCTCCTGGACCTCGGCCAGCGCATCCTCGACCGACTCGACCTCGAAGTTGACCTCGCCGCTTCGGGCGTACCGTTCGAACGGGGCGACGTGTTCGGACACCCGCCCTCCGTCGGCGAGGAGATTGCAGACCTCGATGAACGCACGAGCCCCGGAATCGGTTCCGAAGTGGTCCCGGAAGTAGAAGTGACCCGAGAGCTCGCCTCCGATCGGCGCATCGTTCTCCCGGAGCGCGGCCTTCATGAAGACGTGCCCCACCCGGCTCTCGACCGGCCGCCCTCCGGCCGCTTCGATCGCCTCCCGCACGACGCGGCTCGAACGGAGATCGTAGACCACCGCGGCTCCGGGTTCGGACGCGAGCGTGCGAGCGACCATCCACGCGAGGAGCAGATCGCAACCGATCGACCGCCCCTTCTCGTCGACGACCATGCATCGGTCAGCATCTCCATCGAAGCAGACCCCGAAGTCGGCCCCGGACTCCAGGACCGCCTGCTTGACCTGGGCGAGATTCGCATCGACCAGGGGATTCGGATCGTGGACGAACGTGCCGGGCATCTCGAAGTTCAACCGAACCAGATCGAGCCCCCGCACCCCGTCGAACACCGCGGGGACCATCGCGCCCGCCATGCCGTTGGAGGCATCGACCGCGATGCGGAGCGTCCGGGTTCCGTCGCGTAGCCGGGGGTCGAGTCGGTCGAGAAGGAATTCCCGATACTCGGGCCATGGATCGCGCTTCTCGATCGGCGACTCGATGGAGGGCGTCCGCTGCCGGTCGGCGATCGCTGCCAACCGCTTGATCTCCTCGAGGCCGGTGCCGTTTCCGACGGGTCTGGCATGCAGCCCCGAGATCTTGAAACCATTGTAGTTCGCCGGATTGTGGCTCGCCGTGACCTGGATGCCGCCCGCGGCGTCGAACCGATTGATCGCGAAGTAGACGGCCGGGGTGTCGACCAGTCCGATGTCGACGACCAGTGCACCGCCATCGCGAAGCCCATCGACGAGGGATGCGGTCAGCGCCGGCGAGCTGGTCCTCATGTCGTGTCCGACCACGATCGCCCGCCCCATGGGGTCAAGCCGACCGGCCTCGCGGGCCACTTCGAGGAGGTAGGTCGCGGCGCCGTGCCCCACCTGCCATGCGATCTTCTCGTTCAACGGGCGGGGATAGGTCGCCCGAACGTCGTACGCCTTGAAAACCTTGCCAATCACGATCGAGGGGTCTCCGGTGGTCGATGGCCCCGGATCGCGTCCGCGGCCGGGTCGGGGGGGGGGGTCGAGAACGCCACCCATGGTACGGCCTAACCCCCTCTGATTCTTCGATGCGGGCATTGCCGAGAGGGCGGGCTCCCGGTATCCTCGGGGATTCGTCCACCGCCGGATCAGTCCGGCTGGGGGCGATCCCCTCGTGGTCACGGCGGCCATGCGGGGTGACTCCAGGCATGGAGTCGCGATCAGGGTTCGGCCCTCGAACGTCGAGGGCCTTCGAAAGTCTGGTCAAGCGCCCTGGCACGGGACCGCTCCGAAGACATCGGAGCCGCCGTCGGAGACCCGTGGGAGCCGCTGCAGTCGGCGATCGTGCTTCAACCCGCCCGATCGTCTCCATCCGAAGTCGATGGAAGAAAAGGAGCCCAACATGGCATCCCTCGTCAAGGAACTCATCGAAGCCGGCATCCACTTCGGCCAGCGCCGAAGCAATTGGAACCCGGCCATGCGGCCGTACATCTTCGCGACCCGCAACCAGATCCACATCATCGACATCAAGGAGACGATCAAGGGTCTCCTGCTCGCTCGCAAGTTGATCCAGAAGGTCGCCAGCGAAGGCAAGGACGTCGTGTTCTGCGGAACCAAGCGTCAGGCCCAGGCCGCGATCGAAGAGCACTGCACCGAAGCCAACCAGCCCTACGTCACCGAGCGATGGCTCGGCGGCACGCTCACGAACTTCCGCACGATCCGCGAACGACTCAAGAGACTCGAGGAACTCGACGCCCTGATCGAGACCGGCGAGATCAAGAGCTACTCGAAGAAGATGGAATCGCAGCTCATGCGCGAGCAGCGGAAGATCCACCGGAATCTCAACGGCATCCGCAACATGGCGAACCTGCCCGGTGCGATGGTCGTGGTCGACGTCAATCGCGAGCGCAACGCCCTGCACGAAGCCCGCAACCTCGGCATCCCGACGATCTGCCTGATCGACACCGACGGCGATCCCAGCCTCGCCGACATTCCGATCCCCGGCAACGACGACTCGATGCGTTCGATCGATGTGGTGATCCGCGAACTCTGCGCCGCGGCCTCCGAAGGCCGGTCCAAGCGAGCGATGGCGGAAGCCGCCGCGAACGAGGGCGACGGCGAGTCCGCCCCGGCCCCGAGACGCCGATCGAACCGAAGTCAGTTCCGAGCCGACGACAGCGCGGCGCCCGCCGACGCCTCCAGCGCGGAAACCGGCGTCGCCACCGAGACCCCCAGTTCCTGACCCCTCCCCTTACCTCATATTGGAACCCCCGATGTCCACCACCGACGTCAAGGCCAAGGATGTGATGATGCTCCGTCAGAAGACGGGGCTCGGCATGATGGACTGCAAGAAGGCGCTCATCGAGGCGGGCGGCGACGCCGACGCCGCAGAAGCGGCCCTTCGCGAGAAACTCAAGGGCAAGATGGACACCCGTACCGACCGTGTGGCCGGTGAGGGCTGCATCGCCATCGCGATCTCCGGCGATGCCGGCTCGATCCTTGAGATGCGATCCGAGACCGACTTCACGGCCCGCAACGAAAGCTTCCGCGAAATGGCGATGGACATCGCCACCACCGCCTTGAACGGTCCCGATGGCGCCATCGAACTCGATGCCGGCCAGACCAAGAAGCTCGACGACGTGCGGATCACCACCGGAGAGAACATCTCCCTCGCCCGCGGCACCAAGATGAGTGGCGGTGGGTTTGGAAAGTACATCCATCACGACTCCAAGCTCGGCGTCCTGCTCCAGTTCCAGGGCGATCTCCCCGAGGACGTCGCGACCGGAATCTGCCAGCACATCGCGGCCCACGTGCCGACGCCCATGGCCGTCGACGAGACCGGTCTTCCGGCGGAACTCGTCTCCCTCAAGATGGGTGAAGCGAAGGCCGAAGCCGAGAACAGCGGCAAGCCCGCGGAGATCGCCGAGAAGATCGCCCAGGGCAAGATCAGGAAGTTCTACGAGGAGGTGACCCTCCTCGGCCAGAACATCGACTCGTGGGGTTCGGACCTCTCGCCCAAGCAGCAGTTCGCCGACCTGCTC
>PKCT01000112.1 GCA_002862325.1 Phycisphaerae bacterium | reverse complement strand
CTCGGTCAGCCTGGTCCGGATCTCGCAGGGACGGAGTCCGCTCGTGGGCGATCAGCAACACCTTTCCCACCGCCTGGTTCGAATCGGCCTGAGTAGCCGGGCCGCCGTCGTCGTGATCTGGTCCCTTGCCGCCGCATGCGGCATCGGCGGCATCGTCCTCGGAACGGTGAATCCCTGGCAGGCGGTGATGCTGGGAGCGCAGACCGGCGTGATCCTCCTCGCGCTCGGACTGCTGGAGGCCGGAGCCCGTCGTCGAAGCGCCGGAGGTGACGGTCCTTGAGCCCGACGAGCGACACCGCTGGCGTCGAGGCCGAGGTCTCGCGCCCGGTCGAACTCGGCGTGGTCGTGGGCGGTTTCGCCCTCGCCGGCGTGGCGGTGCTTCGTCTGCTTCTGCCCCACGCGACCGATCGCTTCTTCGATCAGGATCCCGCGAGCGTCGCCGGACCGCTTCCAGCGCTCGGCATCGGTGCCGCGCTCTTCTGGAACGCGATGCTCGTCCTCGTCTCCTGCGGCGTGCTTCTCCACGAAGCGCGACGTCGTGGAGTCGACGCTCTCCTTCTCGGCCTTTCCCTTCTGCCGGTTCCGGTGCTGTGGTGGCATGGATGGTTCGATGCGGTCGACGCGGTGCGTGCGGCCGACTGGATAGCGGCGGTGGTGGCGACGTCCGCCGCGGCGCACCTCGCGAGGTCGCTCGACGGTCGACGAATCCTCCTCGCGGTCGTCTTCGGGGCGGTGGTCGTGATGGGGGTGCGTGGCATCTACCAGCTCGAGGTCGAGCATCCGCAGACGGTTCGGTACTTCGTCGAGAATCGCGAGGCGTTCCTGGAGGCCAAGGGCTGGGCGATCGATTCGCCCGAAGCGCTGATCTTCGAGCGGCGGCTTCGGCAGCCCGAGGCGACGGGCTGGATCGGATTCTCCAACGTCTTCAGCGGACTCGCGGCGGGGGCCGCGATCGGTCTGCTCGCATCGTTGAGCCTGCGACGCGACGACCCGGACCGTCCCGCGTGTCCGCTGGCTGTCCGGGTCATCGTGGGGCTTGCCGGGGTGGGACTCGCGGTCCTCGTCGGCATCAACGGTTCCAAGGGCGCGATCCTCTCGGCGATGTTCGGCGTGATCCTGACCGCGGTCCTCTCGGTTCGAACATCGACGGTTGCGGCGGATCGTCGATCGGCATGGGCACTGGTCGCGCTGCTTCTGGGAATCGCGGCGGTGGTCGTTCGAGGACTGTTGCCCGAGGACTTCCTCGGTGACCGTTCCCTCCTCTTCCGTTGGCACTACCTCCAGGGGGCATGGGCGATGTTCCTCGCCCATCCATGGCTGGGCGTCGGACCCGATGGGTTCCAGGCCGCCTATGCATCGCTGAAGCCGATGCGGTCGCCGGAGACCGTCGCCAGCGCCCACGGTCTCCTGGCGGATTGGCTCGCGAGCCTCGGCGTCTTCGCGCTGGCCTGGGCGGCATGGTTGACTCGGCTCTTCATCCGACCGCTCATGGACACGGACGCATCGGGCGGAGAATCATCGGCCTGGGCGAAGCCGGTCGGTGTCGGTGCCGGCTTCGTGACCCTGCTGGTGCTGTACGAGCAGATCAAGGTTCTCCAGGTCCCCTCGAGCACGATGCTGGTCTTTCTCCTCGTCGGCGCGCTTCTGGGCCTCGCCGTCGGGGCGAGCGTCTGGACGGTGCTCGATCGGCTGGGATCGCGGTCGGTGCGTTCGATCGCGATCGTGGTGGCGGCGATGCTGCTGCTACAGGGGCAGATCGAAATGCTGTTCTGGCAGCCGGGTTCGATCTTCGTCTGCGGCCTGCTCCTCGCCGCCGCCTCGTCCGTGCCCATCGGCCGACCGGTATCGCGTCCGATCGCGATCTACGTCGGCACGGTCGCGGCCCTGACCCTCACCCTGCCGATGCTCGCCGCCGCGGTCGACCGGGTGGTCATCGAGGGCCGGATCCGCGCGGCGATCGCGCCGCTCCATCGGGTGGAATCCGATCCGGACCGACAGATCGCGGCGGAGACCCGTCGGGACGCGGCGGAGGCCCTCGCGACGGCGGCGACCAGTCATCGCCACTCCGATCCGATCCGCGGGGCGATCGAGCAGTTGCTCTTGGCGGGATCTATCGAGGATCTCAAGCGAGCGTCCGGTTTCGCCGAGGGGTGGTACGACGACCGTCCCGGGCCGGCGTCCGCGGCGCATCGAGTCATGGCTTGCCGGGCGCTGGCCGCGCGGACGGGCGATCCCGCCCACGAGCTGCGGGCGCTCGACGCGGTACGAGATGCGGTCGCGTTCAGTCCGTACGAGCCGACGCGGCGGCTGGAGGAGGCGGAACTACTCGCCCGGCTCGGTCGGTGCGACGAGGCCGAGGCCGCGCTGGTGGCCGCCGAGACGATCGACCGCCAACGCGACCTCGATCCGTTGGTCGGCTTCGGGCCGCGGGCGACGGCCCGCATCGATGCGGTCCGCGCCGCGTGCGAGGCGGGTCCCTCTTCAACCAGCCCGAAGTGACGGGTCAGCGTGCCGCGGCGCTCCCACGCCCGAAGCTGGCTTCCGCCTTTCCGATGGCGTCGAGCACCTGGGTCGGGGTATACGCGTCGCTCTTCCAGATCTCCTCGCCGCCCTTGCCGTAGACGACGAGCAGCGGGATGGTGAGACGCGCCGCCTCCTCGAGCTTCGCCTTTCCGTCGGGATTTTCGCCGGTGAGATCGATCTTCATCGGGACGACGTTCTCGCGGTCGAACGTTTTCACCACCGCGTCGGTCTGAAGCACGGTCGCTTCGAGCGTCTTGCAGTTGAGGCACCACTCCGCGGTGAAGTCCAGGACCACCACCTTATCCTCGTCGATGGCGTCGGTGAATCGGGCGGGGGTGTAGTAGATCCAGTCGATCGGGCCCTTCGCGGTCATGATGAGACCTATCCAGATCGACGCCGCCGCGATGACCCCGCCGAATCCGGTGAAGACGATGCGAGGCGCGACATGTCTTGTGACCATCCAGGTCCGTACGACGAGCCACACGCCGGCGCTCGCGGCGGCCAACGCGACGAACCACCAGTAGATCCTGCTCGGCGGTTCACCGGGGGTCACGGTGAGTCCCGAGATGCCGCTGCCGACGAAGTAGATGCCGGCGGCGAGCAGAAGCAGACCCATGACCTGCTTCACGACTTCACTGGCCGGACCGGTCCGAGGCACTTTCTTGACCAGGTCGGGGACGGCGCTGAGGACGAGATAGGGTAGGGCCATGCCGCCGCCGATTGCCCCGAACACGGCGAGCACGGTGGCGGGCGACTGCGTCGTGGCCCAGGCGGCCGCGGCACCCATCAGCGGTGCGGTGCACGGGGTCGAGAGGATCGCGGTCATGATTCCGAAGACGAACGATCCTCCGAGGGTGTCGTGGCTCGTCTGGACCGCGTAGACCTTGTTCGGGAGCTTGATGGTGAAGAAGCCGGCCATCCCGATCGCCATGACCACGATGACCACGCCGACCGTGATGGTGAAGACCGGATACTGGAAGAGTTCGCTGATCGACTGGAAGCTCTTCAGGCCGGCGATCATCGCGCCGAGCACGATCCAGAAGAAGACCACGCCGATCGACATCGACGTGCCGAGGGCGAGGCATCTGCCGCGGTTGTCGGCCGCCGCGCTGAGGCTGCTCACGGCCCCCACCTCCCCGGTGCCTCCTCCTTTGGACTCCGACGACGGCCTCACGACAGCGGCCTGGGTTGCAGCAGCAGCGGCCACGCCA
>PKCT01000079.1 GCA_002862325.1 Phycisphaerae bacterium | reverse complement strand
GGTGATGAGCGCGAGGGAGATGTTCGCGGCGAGGGCGTCGTGGTAGTTGGCGTCGTTGACCGCGTTGGAAGCGGCGGTCTGGAAGGCGCCGATCATCCCCTGGACCGTCCCGAGCAGTCCCAGAAGCGGGGCCACGGTTCCGATGATCCCGAGGCCGTCGGTGGCCCGGTAGAGCCGCGCCGCCTGCTCCTGCCCCGCCTCCTCGAGAGTCTGCTTGATCTCGAAGGCGCCGAAGGGCGAGCGGAGATATCGCGTGAGTCCGGGTTCCAGGATGCGCGACAGGAACGAGTCGTGATTGGGATCCGCGCAGTAGGCAAGGGCCTCGTCGACCTTGCCTTCGCCGAGCAGGGATCCGATCTCGGTGATCTGCTTTTCCGGCATGAGCGCCGCCCGTCGGATCTGGATCGCGTGGATCACGATCAGACAGATCGCCAGAACGCTCAGCCCGATGATGATGAGGCCGATGACGCCGCCCCCAGCCACGTAGTCGAGGAGAGGAACCCCCTCCTGCACCACGGCGGGCGAGACGACATCCGGCACTGCGGACGCCAGGGACGCCTGGGCGGGTTCCGACAGAGAAGAGGGCATGGGCACGATCCTCATGGAGATGCTTCCAATGGTCGGCGACCGCGCGGCCGCCGTGGGGACAGGGATTCGAAGACCGCGGCCTCAGCGTCGCGGTCGAGGCGTTCGAGCGTCTCGACGACGAGGTCCGTCGCCTCGCGTCTGAGCGCGGGAGGGACCGGCCCCTCGTCCGCGATCACGTGCAGAAGATCGAGGACCCCCCGCAGCAGATCCGCCTCCCCGGCGGCGTGCGCGATGGCGGACCGACCGGCGAAGAAGCGACTCCAGATGCGGGTCCAGTCGGCCCGGTCCCGATCGCCGCGCAACAGGACCTTTCGCGCAGCCTCTCGCGCCTTCGCGTCCGGATCGTCCAGCCGCGAGAGATGCCAGAGGAACATCGCCCCTTCGTCGTCGGCGGAAGGACGTCCAAGATCGGCCGGGGCCGCTTCGGCCCGAAGCAGGCTCCTCCACAGCGACCGACGACGCATCGCCTCCCGATCGCTCGTGGGGTGCGTTCTCATGAAGTCGTCGAATCGGGTGAGGGCCTCGAGATCGCCCACCGGCGGCGCGGCCGGGACGAGACCGGTCCTCGTGTCCACGACCTCCGGCCCGAAGGCGACACCGTCGAATCGACCCCCCGCTTGGCCGAGGAATTCGCCCGCGACGATCGCCTCGCCGAGGATCCGTTCCGATCGCCCCAGCGCGACTTCGGCCCGAAGCCGTCCTTCGATCACGGATCGATCGAGCAAGCCACCGAGCAGACCCGCGACCTCGAGTCGCCCCCCCGCCCGATCGAACGCGTCGGCGGCGAGCCTGGCATCGCCCCGCCGAAGCCGTTCACGGCCCCGCCAGACCAGCGTGCCCAGCTCGACCCCGTCCTGGATCCGACGCTCGAGCGCAGCGTTGTCGGGAGGCTCCAGGCGAGCGATACCGTCCCACGGCACGAGATCGGTTCGCTCGACGGCACCGTCGATCAGGGAGACCTGCAGTCCGTCGATGGTCGGAATCGGCTCGACGATCGACAGGGCCGACGCGCCGCTTCGGCGGTCCAGACGTCGAACGGATACCTCCTGCGAAGACGTCGACGCGACGAGAAGCCCGGCCGTGGATGCGATGAGGAACAGGCTCGGGTTCATGGGCGACTCACCTCCGGCGTGACTTCCCGGAGCTGACCATCCGTGCGGGTCGCGATCTCGCGGAGGACGAGCATCGCGCGGGCGTTCTGGGCGGAGCCGCCGAAGGCGATGCAGTTGACGGGGATGGCTTGCGGCCCGCGGTCGGTGCACGATCGAATGATGAATTCGGCGTCCTCGGGTGGGATCTCGCCGTCCGTGAGGAAGAAGATCGTGTCGGGTGGTGGATTCCTCGCATCGAGAAGGTATTCGAAGGCGGGTCGCGGATTGGTTCCACCGGTCGCCCGAATGCCATCGAGCCACTGGGCGACACGACGGAGTCGATCTCGACGGGCCGGAATCCATCGCGTCTGGAACGGCGGAACCATGAATTCGGAGCCGTACAGCACGACCTTGAACTCGACGTAGTCCGGCAGCGATCGAAGACTCCGAAGAAGTTCCGTGGCCGCCGCCACCCACAACCCCCCCCGCCCCATCGATCCTGACATGTCGACGACGTAGGCGAATCGCTGCCCGCTCCCGGTGAGGCCGAAGAAGCTGGCACCGACCCCCTGCCCGGCGCCGAGTCCGGTACCGGTGTCCTCGCCGCCCATGACCGGGGCGAGTCCGTCGAGGAGATCGCCACTCTCGAGTTCGGGGAGCTGGGACAACGCGTCCGTCTCGAGGAGCGTGCTCTCGACCCCCACCTCGAGCTCGACCTCCGCGGCGAGGATGGGATCGGACTCGATGGGATCCAGCATCTCCTCGAAGGCTTCCTCGGGGAGCAGGCTCAACTCGAGAATCGCCGGCGGCGGAGGCGGCCCGGGACTGGGAGGTCGCGTCCTGAGCTGCGCAAGGATCACCAGGATCAGAATATGGAGCGGGACGCTGATCGCTACCGCGATCAGGATGAGCATGTTCTGCCGGCGACGCGCTCGACGCTCCCGAGACAGCACGAGTTGCTGGACCCGCTGCGCGAGCTCGGTCGCCGCAAGCGAGCGAATATCCACTGGCGTCTCGTTGGGTGGGCTCGACATGAAGCCTGCTGGCACTCCTCGACCGCGGGTTCGCAGACCACCTGCCCCCTCGAGCGGATACGTCGAGGACGGTGATTCTTCGAGAATCCTACGACCGATCCCCGAAGACCGCATTTGACGACACCCCGGCCCACAGGCGACACTCCTCCCCACCCACCCCGGAGCCCCATCGACATGTCCCAACCGCCCCGCCGAGTCGTGCTCAAGATCAGCGGCGAGAGCTTCTCCAAGGCCGGAACCCTTGGCATCGGCTCCGATCAGCTGACCCACATCGCCACCGAGATCGCCGCGGCGCATCGGCTGGGCGTCCAGATCGCGGTGGTGTGCGGCGGTGGAAACATCATTCGCGGCGCGACCCTCGCCCAGGACGGGACGATCGACCAGTCCACCGCCGACTACATGGGCATGCTCGGCACCGTGATCAACGGTGTGGCGCTGAAGGAGGCGCTCGAGCGTCAGGGCGTTGACCAGGTGTTCGCGTACCCCGGCGGCGCGAGCATGGAGATCCACCAGGCGCTCACCCGCTCGAGCGTCATCCGCAACGTGCTCTGCCGGCATGAGCAGGGCGAGGTGTTCGCCGCCGAGGGCTACGCCAAGGTGAGCGGCCGCGTCGGCGTGTGCATCGCCACGTCCGGCCCGGGCGCCACCAACCTCGTCACCGGCCTCGCCGACGCGCTCCTCGACAGCGTCCCGATGGTTGCCATCACCGGGCAGGTTCCCCGCCGCATGATCGGCACCGACGCCTTCCAGGAGACGCCCACGGTCGAGATCACCCGCCAGATCACCAAGCACAACTACCTCGTCATGGACGTCAACGACATCCCGCGGATCGTCCGCGAGGCGTTCTTCCTGGCGTCCTCCGGGCGCCCCGGCCCCGTGTTGATCGACATCCCGAAGGACGTCCAGCAGCAGATGAGCGTGCCGTACTGGGGCCCCAAGGTGTCCCTCAACGGCTACCTCTCGCGCCTTCCCTCGCCCCCGTCGCACCCGCAGATGGAGCGCGTGCTGGACATGATCAAGGA
>PKCT01000040.1 GCA_002862325.1 Phycisphaerae bacterium | reverse complement strand
CAGACCCCACCCACCCACCCACCCCCCACCCATACACAGGACCAGTCGCCGCGCGACCACAGGCACACAAGGTGCCGTCCACAGGGTGGAGCCCCATCTTACAGGGGACCCACCCCGATGGATTGCGGCCAGCCCCTGCTCGAGCCTTGTCGAGGAGCTCCTTGCCGAGATCGAGCGGCGACTTCTGCCATCCCGACATGCCGCGAACCCGACGAGAGACGAGTCGCCTCGACTGCAGGTCGAGTTGTCGCAGCTGGCTGATGCCATCCCACCCCACGCACTCGAATCAGAGATCTGCCTTCTCGGGTCGATGCTTCTTGATCCCGCGGTGGTCTCCGACGTTGTTGGTGTCGTCAAGGACGGGCGCGATTTCCATCGGCCCGCCCATCGAACGCTCTTCGATCTCATGGTGGGCTGCTACGACCAGTCCGCGACCATCGACATCGTCCACCTGGAGCAGCTTCTTCTCGATCGTGGGCTTCTCAACGACATCGGTGGCCTGAACTACCTCGTCCGTCTCGCGGAAAGCGTCCCCTCCGCGGCGAATGCGACCCGCTATGCGAGGACGGTGCGGGAGAAGGCGACCCTTCGGGAGTTGATCCAGGCCGCGGGAGAGACCCTTCGTGACGCCCATGCCGGGGACATCGAAGTCGCTCAGGTTCTCGAGGCCGCAGAGCAGCGGATCTTCCGGATCGCCCAGCATCGAGAGCAGCAGACCGCGGAGAGCCTCGCCGAGCTGCTCAACGAAGTCGTTCGCTCCATCGAGGAGGCCGCGGACGGCAAAACCTCCGGCGTTCCCTGTGGATTCGCGGAGCTCGACGAGATGCTCAATGGCTTCCAGCCGGGTGAAATGCTCATCCTCGCGGCCCGCCCCTCGATGGGAAAGACGGCGCTGGCGTTGAACGTCGCCGAGCAGATGGCGATCGACGGCAATGGTGTCGCGGTCTTCAGCCTCGAGATGGGCAAGCAGCAGTTGGTCCAACGCATGCTCTGTGCACGGGGGCGAATCGATTCGCAGCGAATGCGGCGGAGCATGCTCAGGGAGGACGATTTCAAGCGTCTTCTGAGCGCCTGCGGCGATCTTCAGGATGCGCCGATCTACATCGACGACACGCCCGGCCTCTCCTTACTCCAGCTTCGATCGAAGGCGCGTCGGTTGAAGGATCGCTTTGGAATCCGTGCGATCGTGATCGACTATCTCCAGCTCATGAGCGCGGGGGGGCGAGTCGAGAGTCGACAGCTCGAGGTCTCGGAGATCAGCCGTGGCGTGAAGGCGATGGCGCGCGAACTCGAGGTGCCCGTGCTCTGCCTCAGCCAGCTCAATCGTGCTGCCGAGCAGCGCGAGGGGCATCGTCCTCGCATGAGCGATCTCCGGGAATCCGGTTCGATCGAGCAGGATGCGGACGTCGTGATGATGCTGCACCGCGAGGAGTACTACCACCGTCAGGATCCGGAGTGGGCCGAGCAGAATCCCGACAAGACCGGCACCGCCGAGGTCATTGTCGCCAAGCAGAGAAATGGGCCCACCGGGGTCGTGCCACTGGCCTGGAACGAACGGAGCACGCGTTTTCAGGATCTCAGCTATGCGACGCCACCTGCGGGAATGAACGATGCGGGTGGGGGCGATTGGGCTTCGGCTGAAGGCCTTCCCACCTGAGTGCGGGGCCATCGACGTAGAATCTTCAGGGTATGAGCTCCGATTCGGACCAACTGGCCCCGTTCGTCGCAGCCGCCGCCGCCGGCGACGAGGAGGCTTGGAGGAAGCTCGTGGAGGCGACCGCCCCCAAGGTCCAGGCAGTCGTTCGAAGTCACTGCCGTGACGAGGAACTGGCGGAAGAGATCGTCCAATCGACCTTCTGCACCATCGTTCAGCAGCTGACGAACTATCGCGAATCCGGGCGCTTCGAGCCCTGGTTGATGAGAATCGCGATGAACCGGCTCCGGGATGAGATGCGGCGACGAAAGCGTCAAGCCGTACCGGTCGAAGGCCAGGTTCTTTCCCATCTCGCGGGCGCGGATCCTGACGCCGTCTCAGAAGACGATCGGTCGGATGATGCCGCGGTGCTGAGAGGAGCCCTCGATGGCCTCTCCGATTCGGATCGGGAGGTCATCCACCTCCGGCATGTGGGCGGGTTGAGCTTCAAGGAGATCTCCGATGCCCTCGAAACACCCGTTGGAACCCTCCTGGCGCGTCACCATCGGGCTCTGCTCAAGCTCAAAGAAGCTGTCGCCCAGAAGGTCCGAGAACATGAATGAAATATCCCCGATCGATGCAATGCGTTGCCAGGAAGTGCGTTTCCCCATGGTGTTTCCTCTGGAGGTTGATTGATGACTCCATCCAGCGTTCCGCCCCCTGATTTCGAAGGTGAAGACGCCTCGGCGCTGCCGGCGGAAACTCGAAAGATCGACTCGGATCTGTCGGAGCTCTTCGCGATGGATCGGGATGGCGTCGATGCCGCCCATTCACCCGAGAACGTGGCATTGGTGAATCGCATCCTCGATGCGACGTTGGCGGATCTGCCGGCCGAGCCTGGAAACCATCGGATCCAGGATTACCGAAGAGCGACCCGATTCGCAGGTGGTGGGGCGCTCGCCGCTGCCGTGCTCCTTCTGGTCCTGGTCCCGATGTTCTGGCTGCTCTCGGCCGATGAATCGAGTCGAGTGGCGTCACGCGGCACCGCTCCGGACGTGGCATCCGTGATGCCGGTCAATCTCGGGGTTTTTGGTGCTCCGAGAGAAAGTGAAGTGATGTTGGCCGCCGTGCTCGATCCCCAGGACGACTGGTTGGCCGATTTCACCGTCGAGTCCGATCCCGGGCTGGACGTCGGCATGATTCTCGAGAGTCGGTCGTTCGATATCGTGGATCTGGAAGACGATCTCGTCTCCATGTTGAGGCATTCCACATCGTGACGATCAGACACCAAAGACGCTGGGCCGTGGTTCGAGCCGCCATGGTGCTTCCGGTCCTCCTGGTTGGAGCCGCCGCCGCGGCAGGCCAGGATGCGGGTGAAGAGGACGGTCGGAAGACCACCGCGTCGCCGCCGGCTGCGAGGTCGGCCCCCGCTACGACGAATCGTGTTCGTAAGCCAGGCCTTTCGACCTTCAGCGCGAGCGGTACCGGTGGGTCTGTGATCGGAAGTACTGGCTCGAAGGGGAGTCGGTTCAATGAAGCTCGATGCGAGATGATCATCTCGGTGGTGGGCGACATTGCGCCAGATTGGGCGGACACCCTGCGGTCGCAGTACGTCGAGAATCCGGCCGTCTTCAGCGAATCAATTCGTCCGTACGCAAGACGCCTCACGGGACTGGGCATGTTGCGCGAGCGGAATCCGGAGCTCTACGCCCTCCGCGTCGCGGAACTCGCGCTGAAGAGAGGTCTGCGCGAGAAAGCGATGGAGTACCACCGCATGAAGGCCGCGAACGAGGCTTCGATCGACCTCCTCGCCATGGAATCGATCATTCGCGATCTGTCCAAGGAGAGTGTCGATCTGGAGCTCCGCGCACGGGCGATGGAACTCGCGGCCCTTGCCGAAGCAGTCAAGGAGATGAAGAATCTCCTGCTTCAGGAGACCACCGTTCGCCAGGCTCGGATCGATGCCTTGGCGGAGAGCTTGCTCTCGACACCGCCGGAAGGGACTTCCTTTAACGAGGCGTTGGACTCTCTCCCGGGTCCGCCCGTGTCGCGTCCCTCGGGGCTTCGTGGTTCCAAGTCCGCGGCGTCGAAGGTCGAAACATCGGAGTGAGCACAACCGCCCAGAGCATGGCCTCAGAGACGAGATCG
>PKCT01000197.1 GCA_002862325.1 Phycisphaerae bacterium | reverse complement strand
CGGTGGGCGAGGCGGCCGCCACGTGTCGCGGGCCAATCGATGAAATCGCGGTTTCGAACCGGGTGTTGCATGTCGTTCGCTCGATCAGGTGCCTGGTGGTCTCTTTGGGGCGATTCCGAAGGAAATCTCCAAGCATCGACCGAGCCGACACAGGGTCCCCTCGTCGAAGAGCCGACCGATCAGGGTGATGCCTTCGGGACGCTTCTCGGTGTCGAAACCAACGGGTTGCACGAGCGATGGGTGGCCCGTGGCGTTGGTGATCAGAAGAAGATTCGCGGCGAACGGGGGTGTGATCACCGCATCTACGGAATCCATGATTCGAGCCATCGCACGCATGACCTCTCTCCGGACCCGGTCCGCCTGCACCGCCTCCACCGCCGGGATGAACCAGCTTCTTCGGAAGGTGTTCGGCCACGCCTCCGGATCTTGCCAGGACAGCGCATCGTCGAGATCGGATCGGGTGAGCGACTCGAAGGCGGCGGCCGCCTCGGCGTAGAGGGTGACGAGTAGCGATTCGTACGGCAGATCCGGGAGCTCCACCTCGACGAGTTCACAGCCGGACCTCTTCAGGTGTTCGACGGTTCGCCGCTGGTCTTCGGATGCATTCTTGAACCAGTCAGGGTTCCATCCGAGTCGGAGGCCACGAACGTCCTCGTCGGGCGCGTAGGTGAAGGGTTGGTCGACGGAGGAGGGATCGCGAGGATCCTCGCCGTTGATCGCCGCGAGAACGAGCGCGGTGTCGTTCACGGTTCGGCAGATGGGACCGATCTTGTCGAGCGACCAGCAGAGGCTCATGACCCCGGATTTCGGGACCCGTCCGAAGGTCGGACGCAGCCCGGTGGTTCCGCACCGCACGGATGGTGAGACGATGGAACCGTAGGTCTCGGTACCCAGAGCGAACGCCATCAGGCCAGCAGCGGTCCCACTCGCGCTTCCGGCGCTGGATCCACTCGATCCCTGGTTCCGGTCCCAAGGGTTCAGGGTCCGGCCGCCGTACCAGAGATCGCCGTAGGCCAAGGCACCCACGGAGGTCTTGCCCAGCATCACCGCGCCGTTCTCATCGAGCCGTTCGATCACGCGGGCTGTCTCCTTCGCGACGCGATCACGAAAAGGTTCGGCGCCCCAGGTGGCGGGGAGTCCCTCGACATCGATGATGTCCTTCGCGCCGTAGGGAATTCCATGCAGTGGTCCACGGTCGCGGCCCTCCGCGAGTTCGCGATCCGCGTTCTTCGCCTGGGCGAGCGCTCGGTCGGCCGTGGTGGTGATCATGCACCGGAGTCCCGAACCGAGCCGCTCGATCCTCGCGAGGTAGATGCGGGTGAGGCGTTCACTGGTGAGTCCATCCCGTCGAATCCAGGTCGCGAGTGTCGTCACCGGCGCGAATGCGATGTCGGCGTCCGATTCCGGGAGGGGACCGACGTCGCCGACGATCCGCGTCGGGTCGCCGGCCGGGGTCGCGGGATTCCGGGTTCGACCGGGAAGCATCGCGCGGAACACGAGTGCGGGAGCCAGGGAATTCGGCATGTTCCCCGCTCGAACCCTCGTCGCGAAGATCGAGATCTGTTCGTCGATCGTCTTCGCGATGGTCCGACGCTCCTCTTCGGAGAACCGGATCCCGGCCAGCCGTTCCGCACCGGCGATGACCGCAGGTGTGATCTCGCCATCCGGGGTCGTCGTCTCCTCCGGCGTCGCGCTCGCCGAAGTTCCGGCGACGGCATCGACATCGGCGACCGAGATCGCCGCGAGCCCGAGCGATGCGGTGAGGAGTCGCCGGCGATCGTCGTCTGGCCTGTCGCTCTTCTTCGAATCCACGTGGCCTCCAGTCCCTCACACTCGCGTCTTGAAACCGAGGGCGCGAACCGCGCACCAGCCCGCCCAACCCTCGAAGATCATGAATCCACCGCCTGCGAAACACGAGAAGCCGACGATTGCGCCGACGGGTTCGAAATCCAGGAAGACGAGGGCGAGGATCCCGATGAGGACGGTCACAATCCCGGCGAGCAGGCGAACGCTCTTGCCGCGGGAGTCGATGTTGCACTTCATGTTCCACTTCCTTGTGTTGGACTTCGCGTTCCCGCTAGAATTCGGCGTTTCCGGGGGTTCTGGGGAACGGGATCACGTCACGGACGTTCCCCATTCCGGTCGCGTAGGCGATGAGACGTTCGAAACCGAGGCCGAAACCCGCGTGGGGAACGGTGCCGTAGCGGCGCAGATCCCGATACCACCAGTACTCGTCCTTGGGAAGATCCATCTCGTCGAGACGGGCGTCGAGCACGTCGAGACGTTCCTCTCTCTGGCTGCCTCCGATGATCTCGCCGATCCCGGGAGCGAGAACATCCATCGCTGCGACGGTTCTTCCATCGTCGTTCAGTCGCATGTAGAAGGCCTTGATGTCCTTGGGGTAGTTCATGAGCACGATGGGCTTCTTCACCACCTCCTCGACCAGATATCGCTCGTGCTCGCTCTGCAGATCGGTACCCCAGGACACCGGGTACTCGAACTTGTGGCCGCTCGCGACCGCCTTCTCCAGGACGGTGATCGCATCGGTGTAGTCCATGCGTTCGAAGGAGGTCTCGACGAATCGTTCCAGTCTCTGGACGCAATCCGGTTCGATTCGCTCCGCAAAGAACTGCATGTCGTCCATGCGCTGGTCGAGAAGCGTCTTGAAGCAGTGCTTCAGAAGCCCCTCGGCGAGGTCGGCGTCCGCCGCGAGATCTGCGAAGGCGATCTCCGGTTCGATCATCCAGAATTCCGCGAGATGTCGGCTGGTGTGGGAATTCTCGGCTCGGAAGGTAGGGCCGAAGGTGTAGACCTTCGAGAGCGCCAGGCACCAGCACTCGACGGCAAGCTGACCCGACACGGTGAGATGTGATTCACGTCCGAAGAAGTCCTGGGAGAAGTCGACGTCTCCCGCTTCCGTACGAGGAGGATTCTCGTGTTCGAGCGTGGAAACCCTGAACATCTCGCCGGCGCCTTCGCAGTCGTTCGCGGTGATGATCGGCGTGTGGATCCACTGGAAACCGTCCTTCTGGAAGAAGTCGTGGATCGCCATCGCGAGGCAGTTCCGTACACGACCAATCGCGCCGAAGGTATTGGTGCGCGGTCGGAGATGGGCGACTTCCCGCAGGTATTCGAAACTGTGCTGCTTGGGCGAGATGGGATAGGTGTCGGGATCATCGACCATTCCGACGACGTCGATCCGACTCGCCTTGACCTCGATCGACTGCCCCTTCCCGCGACTCTCGACCACCTCGCCTTCCACGACGATCGAACAGCCACTGGTCAGGTGGAGGATCTCATGCTCGTAGTTGGACAGATCGGACGGGGCCACGACCTGCATGCTGGCGAAGCAGGACCCGTCGGAGAGTTGGATGAAGCTCAGACCAGCCTTCGAATCACGTCGGGTGCGGATCCATCCCTGGAGGCGGGTCTGGGTTCCCAGGGCGTCCCTGGCATGGGTGATCAGGTCGGCGATGGAGCGGGGCGTCATGAGGTCCTCAGGGCTGTCGGGTGGAAGTCTGGATCTGCGTTGGGACAACCTACGGCCCCGGGCGCCAGCGTGCCAGTTTGGCAGCGATTCGCGGGAGGCTGGTCGCGATCGGGCATTCCATTCCCGATTTTGCCTCTCGCCGACCTCGAAATCAGGCCGAAAACGCCGATCCGGGGCAGTTCCTCGGGGGGCTCGGAGATGGCGGATTCGGCACGGTACTTGTTCTGACCGGGTATGAGCGAAGTGGTTCCAGGGACATCTCGGCCGTCGACGGCGTCTCGCCTGAACCTCCTGTTCTCCAGCACCTGGCGTCAGGA
>PKCT01000267.1 GCA_002862325.1 Phycisphaerae bacterium | reverse complement strand
CGCGATCGCCGCGGCGTCGCACCGCTCGATCAACCCGCGACGCTGGTCGGCGACGATCCTCGCCGCGACCGCGCCGTCCCAGCGATTCATGAAGCTCGACCACGCCTCCTCGAGACGTTCATCCAGCGGTGCCGCTTCGCTGATCGCCCGAAAGACGGGACCGTGATCGACGCAGACTGCCACGACCCCGGCGAGTGATTCATGGAGCGTCTCGAGCGAGTCGCCCTCGCCCGCGAGCCAGGGAGAGGCCATCTGCACCATGTGGGCTTCGATTTCCCGGAGCAGTTCTTCGATCAACTCGTGGACGTTGCGATAGTACTGATAGAAGGCGGGGCGGCTCAGGCCGGTCCGGGTCATCAGCGCACCGGTGGTGAGATCTCGAAACGGATGCTCCCAGAGGAACTGCGTCGCGGCCTCGAGGATCATCCGCTTCGATTCGTCTCCACTCTGTCTCCTGCCGATTCGGTCGGTGGTCTGCTGAGTCGTCATGAGTCCATGGTAGTCGATTTTTCTGGGATATCGGATGGACCGTCGTCGCCCGAGGGGATCGATCGGCCGTGCGGGTCGACCTCCGGTCCATCAAGGTGCACCTGTCCCAGGTGTTCGAGCCGTTCCGCGGTCTCGTGGACATGATCGGGTGAAAGACCGAGTTGTTCGACCAGGAAGTTCTCCCACAGGCGATGCCGTCGAACGACGCCGGCCGCCATTCGACGTCCGGGGGCGGTGAGTCGGGGATCGCTCGGAGTGCCGGTGACGAGTCCGAATCGTCGCGCTCTTCGGATGACGTCCCGATCGAATCGTGCGGGCGCGTCGGCGAGGGCCGCCACAGGTGCTTCCTCGGCCCGCCAGAGCTTCGCAAGAAGATCCTCCAGACCGATCACCCGACGAACCCGTCTACGGCGCCAGAATCTCGCCATCACACCCTCGGTCGGCGCAGCCACGATCGCGAGAACCAGGAGGACACCGAGGACGACCGTGATCATCCCCGCCGCGTTCACTGACTCCCAGCCGCCGAGGGCGGGAAGGAGAGTCGCGCTTCGGTAGCCGACCACGGCGGCGGTCGCCGCGATCGCCACGCTGAGGAGCAGCTGGGAGCGGAAGCGATTCGTCAGGAGGCGGGCGATGGCCGCGGGGCAGATGAGCATCGCGATCACCAGGATCGAGCCCACGGCTTCGAAGCTCGCGACGGTCGCCAGGGCGACGAGGACCATCAGGCCGAGATTGATCGCGCGCGGATGCAGGCCGAGTGCCGCGGCGAGCGGCGCATCGAAGGACACCAGGCGAAGCTCCTTGTACAGACATGCGATGAAGAGAACGGTCGCGAATCCAACCGCCACCAGCAGCCAGACCTGTCGGGGGGTCGACAGGAGCGTCGACCACCCGAACGT
The DNA here is from genome assembly GCA_002862325.1 of Phycisphaerae bacterium. Taxonomy (GTDB): domain Bacteria; phylum Planctomycetota; class Phycisphaerae; order Phycisphaerales; family SM1A02. Next base: position 2,497 of record PKCT01000267.1, on the reverse strand, counting down.
CTCGACCCACGTGTCCGGTGCGCCGAACCACGCCAGCGTCTCCAGTTGGCCGTAGAGCACGCAGTCCGCGTCGAGGTCGACCTGCCGGGCGGCCGCCTGCTCGATGAGCAGGACGCCGAGTGCGAAGAGCCCGCAGAACACCACGCCCATCGCCGCGCCCGGCTCCACTCGTCCGAATCGCCGCACGGTCTCGCTGAGGACCACCGTGACCAGGCCTGCCGTGGCGGCCCCGAGCAGCATCGCGATCGGGGATCGCTGCCCCGCCAGAAGAAAGGCGACGACCAGTCCGGGTAGGACGGCATGCGAAATGGCGTCTCCCATGAGACTTCGACGTTGCAGGACGAGGAAGTTCCCAAGCACGCCGCAGGTGGTGGCCGCGAGGATGGCGGCCACGAGGGGGAAGAGATCGAGTCCGGGGTCGAGGTCCGTCACGACGGTGCGTCCCCGTACGGAGAGGCGTTGTTGAGATCCCTCTCCAGTCGCCGGATGAGCTCCGTCGAGAGCACGTGCTCGACCTGGTCGACCGACCAGTCGACGTGGTTGGGCGCGATATCGGCGTGCGTCACGAGATACTGTTCCCACAGCGCGTGATTGCGTATCACCTCGCGGCCCCGCCGGCATCCCGCCATGGTGACGACCGTGTCCGTTCCGCGACCGGTCGCGAGGCCGCGCCTGCGAAGTCGAAGGAGCACGAGTTGCGAGAACCACGGCGACCAGCCTCTGACCCGGTGCAGGCTTCGCCAAATGTCCGGCGTGATGGGGGCCTCCGACGCATCTCCGGCGATGTGTTCCGCGACCGCCTCGAGGAGATGGTCGGATTCGATCCTCATGCGTAGCCGCCAGCGTCGGAGGGCGTGTCCCAGGACTCCGCGATTGGGCGCGAGGAGAAGGCTGGCGAGGAAGATCGCCGTCGCGGTCAGGACGATGACGGCGCCGGTGGGGAGATCGGGAAACGCGGTCGAGATCGCGGTTCCCGCATAGCCGCTCGTCGTACCGACGATCGCCGCGATGACCAGGATGTTCGAGAGGCGATCCGACCAGAATCGTGCGGTGACGGCTGGAATGATCAGGAGGGCGACGATCAGGACGATGCCGACCGCCTGCAGACCTGCGACCGTCACCACCACCATGAGCATGAGGATCGAAAGATCGATCATCGTGGTCGGCCACCCGGTCATGCGTGCGAACGGCTCGTCGAAGCATACGAGTGCGAACGTACGTCTGAATGCGGCGATCAGGACCGCGACCCCGACGGCGAGCGATGCCATGACGATCGTGTCCCGGGGGAGCATCGACGCCGCTCGACCTTCGAGAAAGTGATCGATGCCCGCGCTGCTGCTCGATGAGTTCACCTGGATCCAGCTGATCAGGACGACGCCGGCTCCGAAGAAGACGCTCAGCACGATGCCAATCGCAGCGTCCTCGCGCAGCCGGGAGAATCGGACGATCGCATCGATCGCGAGCACTCCGAGCACACCGCTCGACGCCGCCCCGAAGAGGAGGACCGGCAGCGAGAGGCCCTTCACTTCCAGTCCGGTCGCCACTAGGAACGCGATCGCCACGCCGGGAAGCGTCGCATGGCTCATCGCATCGGCGACGAGCGATCTTCTCCGGAGCAGAGCGAAGACGCCCACCAGCCCCGCGGCTCCACCGAGCAATGCCGTCCCCGTGGTCACCACGAGGGAATTGAATCCAGCCTGGAGCAGGAGGGCGTCCAGCAGGATCTGCCAGGGTGAGTCGTGAGCGTCCATCGCCTAGCGCTTCCTGCCCTGGTGCTGGGCAAGAGCCTCGGCGGCTTCCGCCAGCAGAGTGAGTCGCCCACCGTAGGTCTTCTGGATGTTGTCGGAGTGGAAGACCTCGTCGATGCGACCTGCGGCGACCACCCGCATGTTCAGCAGCATGACCTGGTCGAAGTATTCGGACACCGTCTGGAGATCGTGGTGGACGACGATCACGGTTCGTCCCTCGGACCGCATGTCGCGAAGCACGTCGAGGATGGCTCGTTCGGTGGCGGCGTCCACTCCCGAGAAGGGTTCGTCCATGAAGTAGAGATCCGCCTCCTGGGCGAGGGCTCGGGCGAGAAAGACGCGTTGTTGCTGACCGCCGGAGAGCCGATCGATCTGGCGATGCGCGACATCCGCGAGTCCCACTCGATCGAGACATGCCATCGCGGCCTCCCGGTGGCGTCGACCGATCGGGCGGCACCAGCCGACCCTTCGATACCGCCCCATGCAGGCGACATCGAGGGCGGAAACCGGAAACTCCCAGTCCACGGACTCGCGTTGCGGGACGTATCCGACTCGGGTCCTGACCTTGTTGAGTGGTTGCCCCCAGAATTCGACCTGGCCCGCGGCGGGTGGCGTGAGGCCAAGGCACGCCTTGATGAGCGTGCTCTTGCCCGCGCCGTTCGGTCCGACGATCGCCACCAGCTGCCCCGGGGGGGCGTCGTAGTCGACGTCCCAGAGGACGGGGCGTCGGTCGTACGCGACGGTGAGCG
>PKCT01000292.1 GCA_002862325.1 Phycisphaerae bacterium | reverse complement strand
CATCACGCTCCTGATGCTCATCGTCGAGCGGGTCGCCTCGGAGACGACCGAGATGAAACGCGAGGGCGTCCGCACTGGGGAGGACGAGGAGGTCCGGCCGATGCGCGTTCCTGGACGATCGGATCGCGTTCGCCTCGACTTCGCCGTCTCGATCCCGCACTCTGGAGTAGCCGGCCGGCGGTCCGTGCAGGGTGCGATGGATCTCGATGCGCGGGTCGATTCCGTCGAGGGCGAGATCGAACATCTTCCGTGGGAGCTCGCCCGTGTCGGCGGTCACGTCGAGGATGATCTGATGTCCCGAATCGACGAGGGCTTCCGCGATCTCGCGTGCGAAGAACAGGTGGTGTCCAGTCCACTTGGGCTCGGCGACGAGTACCTTCATGAAGCGTTCGCCAGGAGGGCGTCGAGGGTCGGCTCGGCCTCGGCGGGGTCCGCGATCTCGACGTCGAACGCCACTCGGGTCACCTCGAATCGGCCCCGAACATCGATGCCGAGCGGGTCGACTCCGACCAGTCGCGGCTCCTCGATTTCGGTCTCGTTGACTCGGAGGACGAGACTTCGGAGTTCGTCCACCCGGCTCTCGTTGACGGCTCGGCAGAGCCTCGCCTCCAGGTCGGCGAACGGATTGGGCCACATCAACGCCTCGCCGTCGAAGGCGTATTCGCCGAACTTGCAGAAATCGACGGTCATCGTGGCCCATCTTACATCCTCGGGCTCCCCGTGGTAGATCCGCCACCGGTCTGCCAGTCGACCATCGGAACCCTGCTCGTCGAATCGTTCGAGGGTCACCATGAGTTGAATCACGTCGTCCTCGCGATCCTCCGGCTCCTCGGGCAGATAGAGGGCGCAGTCGGTGCTCAGGAGCATCGACTCCATGACCGGTGCAACAAGTCTGCCGTCCGGTGCGACGACGATCTTGATCGGCATGTATTCGGTGTCGAATCGAATGAGCCCGCAGAGATGGCTCCGAAGAAACGACACCGCCCGGAGAATTTCGCTCGGTGTCTCTGACATGGCAGGGAGTGTAGCGGGGGATGATGCGGTGGAAGGAGGCACAGGGCTCTATGCTGTGTCGATGTCGTTGATTTGCGTTCCCATCTACGTCGATTCCATCCAGGATCTCGAGCTTGCGCTCGAACGGGCTCGGACCGCGGTTTCGGAAGGAGCCCGGCTGGTCGAATGGAGATTCGACGCGCTCGCGGAGGAGGACGGTGGTGTCGTGGCGATGCGACGACTCGTCGCGGAGAGTCCCGCCCCCTGCATCGTGACGATTCGAGCGGAGTCCGAGGGGGGGACGTGGGATGGCGACGAGATGGAGCGGATCGCGGCTATCGAAGCGATCGGCACCGCGGACGCTACGCCCGCCTACATCGACCTCGAGGTGCGCTCGTGGGGTCGAAGTGCGAATCTCCGTCAGAAGATGAAGCTGGTGCTCGAACACGAAGCCCAGGTTCGAGATATCTCGACGCGACTGATCCTCTCGAGCCATGACTTCGCAGGGCGACCGAGCGACCTGCTTGGACGCGTCGCGACAATGGCGGGGGATCCGGACTGCGCGCTGGTCAAGATCGTCTTCATGGCCAGGAGCGTCCGCGACAATCTGGAGCTCTTCGATCTTCTGGCCGAACGAACCAAGCCGACCATCGCTCTTGGGATGGGGGAGTATGGGCTCATCAGTCGAATTCTCGCGCCGAAGTTCGGAGGCTTCCTCACCTTCGCGGCGTCTGGCGCGGATGCCACGACCGCACCGGGTCAACCCACCGTCCGGACGTTGACGGAGACGTTCCGATTCGACGCGATCGGTCGCGACACGCGGGTATACGGCATCGTGGGTCATCCGGTCGCCCACTCCCTGTCCCCGTGCGTCCACAACGCCGGTTTCGAGGCCATCGGTCACGACGGAGTCTACGTACCGCTTCCGGTCGCACCCGGATGGGAGTCCTTCAAGGCCACCGTCGGCGAGTTGATCGATCACCGACGACTCGATTTCGGTGGTTGCAGCGTCACGATCCCGCACAAGGAACACCTCCCTCGCCTCGTGCGGGAGATGGGTGGCCGGGTAGACGAGATGGTCGAGCGCATCGGAGCCGCGAACACGCTGACGGTCGACCGAGGCGTCGACGGCGAAGTGCTCGGCCTGCGATGCTCCAACACCGACGTCGGAGCCGTCAGCACGGCGGTGCGGAATGCCCTGCCGAAGCGCGAAGCCGCCCCGCACGAGGCGGCGGTAGTCGGTGCGGGCGGTGTCGCACGAGCGGCGATCGCCGGCCTGCGGTCGATCGGATGCCGAGTGCATGTCTTCAACCGAACGCCAGAGCGTTTGGACGCGCTCCTGGATTCCTGGGCCGACGTCGAAGGCGACGGACTCGTTCGGGGCGGTTCGCTCGAAGCGATGGTCGGCCGCCGCTTCGACGTGATCGTGAACGCCACTTCGGTCGGCATGGGCGGTGGTCCTGCGCCGGAGGAGTCGCCACTTCCCGATGGTGTGGTGATCGACGAGTCCGTGGTGGTCATGGATACCGTCTACGACCCTCGCCGGACGGTCCTGCTCGATCGGGCGTCGCAGGCGGGCGCGACAACCATCGACGGTCTGACCATGTTCGTCCTGCAGGCCAGGGCGCAGTTCATCGAATGGACGGGGGTGGAGGCGCCGGTCGGACTCTTCGAAGCGCGGGTCGGAATCGGGGCGGTGAATCCAGGCCGATAATTCGAGAAGGGCGACTGCGCGCGCGAATCGAGTGACGGTGAAATTTCGGATTTGGGACGGTTAGGAGATGGCGATCCTCGTAAAGGTCGTCAGACTGGACGCCGAGGGACGTTCCCCGGGGGAACGACCGCTGCATTCGGACATCGCATGAACGGTATGGTTGGACAACGCAGTAGAGACGAGCCCGTCGTCGCTCCACCCATGCGTCTCGTCGATGCGCCGGGTTGGCCGGAGGTCGAGGCGTTCGACGGCGATCGTCGGGTCCGGGTCGATCTCGAAGCCATTCTCGCTCTCGACACGCAAGAAGATCCGGATACGCCCCTGCGGGAGACGTGGTGCGCTCTTCGACACGCGATCGCCGCGAACCCGAATCCTCGTCGGCGAGATCGTGCCTTCCAATCGGGGCTGCTTCGCAACGAGATCGAGCTTCATGCGCTTGGTCTTCGCGATCGTCTGGGGATCACCGAACTGATCGACGATCGATACGTCTCAGCGCTCTCCGATCCGGTGCCGGACGCCCGGGTTCCTTTGCCGCCCATCCGCCTCGCCTGTCGCTGGGGTGGACAGCCGGATCCGCGGATATCTCCTCGCTGGCACCGCCGACTCTTCAGCCGACTCACGCTTCCGTTGCGACGAAGGATGGGTGCTGGATTCCCTCCGGTCCTCGACCGGATGTTCGGCGCCATTCCGTCGACGGAGCGATCGATGGGCGACGAGTCGATCCGAATCGGATCGGGATGGATCGAGACGGCCTCCGGCCGTCGGCGGATCCGCGAGGAGTTCGTCACCGTGGTCCTCGGTCACATCGATCAAGATCGTCGCGTCGACGTTCGCCTGATCTCGATCGATCGGACGATCCGTCTCCGCTTCGGCTCGATCGCGGACAGAAGGTTCAGGCGATTCTGGACCCGATGGCGCGGGGTCTAGTCTCCGTCGTTCGAATTCGCCTTGCCACCGGCCTTCCGAGCCCGGATGTCCTTGACCGATCGCGGCGTACCTCTCTCGGCCAGGGCATGCGGCGTGAGCGCCAGGATTCCTCTCAGGAACCGGTTGACTCGCCCGGTCACGACCACGGCCCGGTTTCGTTCGCACGCCGCCCAACCCTCTCGAGCCACGGCGTCGGCACGTTGCCACATCCACGACGGAAGGTTCCGCTCGACCTCCGGCATCCCGGCGCGAGCATGGAATTCGG
>PKCT01000086.1 GCA_002862325.1 Phycisphaerae bacterium | reverse complement strand
CCGGTCGCCTGCCAGGCCTTGGAGACACCCTGTTCGGAGGTCGTCGCCGTCGTGTCGTTCTCGGAGGCCGCTGTTGTCGCGTCCATCGTCGTTGCGGCGGTCGGCGAATCCCGCACTGGGCTCTGAGCGTCACTCGCCTCGGCGGCCGCGGCGTATGCGCTGACCTTCATCTCCTTCCGAAGATCATCGTCGAAGGCGATGGTCGCGAGGACCGGCACCGCGAAGCTTGCGACCACGACGAGCGTCGTGATCGCACTGACAATGGGCAGAAGGAGCAGGGATCGGTGCTGTTGCAGCACCTTCCAGGACGACTTGAAGAGGTCCGCGGAACGCTTGATTCGATTCGCCATGGTGCGGGGCTCCTTATGCTTGCTCGGAGCATAACCCAGGATTCGGTCGAGTGAATGAGGTTCTACCCCTCGTCCGGCCTCTGCGAGCGTCGGTCTTCACGGCGGCTTCAGGGCCGAAGCGGTCGAGCTCGGCTCGCTGGTGGACGGCTCGGTCTGCCTGGGCGCCGATCCATGGACGGCGCCTCCTGGAAGGCCGTCGATCACGACCCCGTGTCGTCGGATCCGTTGTCGTCGTCCGATGCGGTGGCGGGCGGCTTGATGCCCATGATTCGCCACACCTCGTCGATATCGGTGATCGTGCGGGTCTTCAAGGCTTCGGTGGCCGACTGATAGGCCTGGATCGAACTCTCGATCAAACTCTGGCGGAACGACCAGCCGCCGGAGCCTGGCGCCTTCGCCGGAGGTTCCTCGAAGTTCCAGAGCATTCGCCATCCCGCGGGGCCCTGGATCAGCGTGATCTCCAAGGACTTCGTTCGGTAGTACCGGCCGGAGGCGGTGGCGGTGAGTTCGCTCGTGATCTGCACGGCGTCTTCGTCGAGGAACGGTACGAACAGGGCGGGCTCCGGACCCGCGACCGCGACGAACTTCGCGAAGACGTCCGCCGGAAGTCGGTCCTGCATCACTTCGAGGAGCCGGGCCTGATGTCGGTAGAAGTCGACGACCAGTTCGAAGGTCTTCCGCGACTCGCCGTCGACGGGTACGAAGAACCGGTCGGGCTCCAGGGTCGCGGCCGAGCCCGCGTCGTCCTCGATACGAAAGAGGGTCTCCGTCTGCGTCGCGTAGGTCTGGGCGAGTTCCGCCGGCGTGGAGAAACGACCGGGGGTGTTGCAGCCGAGGGGGGAGAGCGTCGCGAGGATGCAGAGGACGACGGCGGCGGGGATGCGGGACATGGGAAGGTCCAGGGCAGGGGGGGCGACCGCGAGGCCGATGTCCGATCAGAGGTTGCCGCGGCGTTCCTGTTCGAGCTCGAGGGCCTCGAAGAGCGCCTTGAAGTTGCCCTTGCCGAAGCTCTGGCTGCCGCGACGGCTGATGATCTCGAAGAAGAGCGTGGGACGATCCTGCAGCGGCTTCGTGAAGAGCTGCAGGAGGTAGCCCTCGTCATCGGCGTCGACCAGGATGCCGAGATCCTTGATCCGTTCGTGGTCTTCCCGGACCGGCTCGTGGCCATGGGCCTTCAGGGTCGTGTTCACCCGGTCCCAGACCGCCTCGTAGTAGGTGTCGGGAAGGGAGAGGAAGTCGACCCCGCGGCGGCGAAGTTCCGCCACCGAGGCGAGCTCGTCGTCGGTTCGCAGGGCGAGGTGCTGGATGCCCGGCGTCATCGAGTGCCACTCGAGGTATTCGAGGATCTGGCTTTTCTTCAGGCCGTCCGCAGGCTCGTTGATCGGCATCTTGATGAGATGGTTCCCCGACGCCATGACCTTCGACATCAGCGCCGAATGCTCGGTCGAGATGTCCGCGTCGTCGAAGTGCTTGAACATCGAGAACTCGAGGACGTTCTCGTACCACTCGACCCAGTGGTTCATCTTGCCCTCTTCGACGTTGCCGACGCAGTGGTCGACGTACTTGAGGCCGCAGGGGTTCTGCCGGTTGTAGTCGTTGAGGGCGAAGTCCATCGGATGGAACTCCGGGCTGAATCGGCCGCCCTTCTTGACGTCCGGCAGCGCGTAGTCGCCGGTGCGGCTCACGAAGGTGTGCACCGCGCGGCCGTACGCCTTGACGCCGGCCATCGTGACCGATCCCGAACCGTCGGAGGTCGTTCGGGGCTCGTAGGCGGATTCGCCGCCGTTGGAGACGGCCCGCTCGTACGCCTTCTCCGCGTCCATCACGTTGAAGGCCACATCCTTGACGCCGTCGCCGTACTTCGTGAGTTCGTCGTTGATCGGATGGTCGGGGCTCAGCGGGGTTTCCAGAATGAATCGGATGTTCCCCTGGGTGAGCAGATACCGCGCGGTGTCCCGGCTTCCCGACGTCAGATCGGCGATCTGCGTGACCTCGAAGCCGAAGGTGTGGGCGTAGAAGAACGCCGCTTGCTTGGCGTTGCCGACGTAGAACCTCACGTGATCGACATCGACCAGGTGCAACGGGTCGGTCTCGAGCGTGCGGTCGGTGGAGGGTGACGGGCTTGCGGTGGACATGAGTGGATCCGACGAGGACGAGGTGCGACGGAGGCCGGGACCGGACTCCTGATTCCGTAGTATGGTATCCGCGAAACACGGGGTCTTCGACCCGACTTCCCGGCTTCCGGGAGGACGGTTCTCGGATTCCATTCCGCATTTCCACCGGGCGACAATCCGCCCTCGACGACTTGGAGATTCGACATGGCACCTCACCGCGGCGTTCTGATCCTTGTGCTCGGCATTCTTTCGGTGGTTGGTTGCGGCTTCTTCGCCGGCATTCCGGCCTGGATCATGGGCAAGGGGGACCTTGGCAAGATCGACGCTGGGCAGATGGATCCGTCGGGGCGCACCCTGACCCAGGTCGGCATGATCCTGGGCATCATCAGCGTGGCCCTGACCATCGTGGGATGCGTGGTCTACGGCATCATCTTCGCGGGCATGGCCGGTGCCGCGGCGACGGGCGAGATGGCGACACCGCAGTCGATGCTCTTCTTCGGTTGACCCAGAAGGACGACGTGAAGACCGCGGCGATGTGTTCACATCGCCGCGGTCTCGTTCTTCTCGGAAGACACGAGGCCGGTCTCAGTACGTGATCGCCGAATGGATGGCGGTGTCGCCAAGCTTGCGCCGACCCTCCAGGAACGTCAGCTCGATCAGGAAGCTCGCGGCCACGATCTCCGCTCCCGTCCGGGCGACCATCTCCAGGCACGCCGCCATGGTGCCGCCGGTGGCGAGAAGATCGTCGACCATCAGGACCCGCGTACCCGTCGTGATCGCGTCGACGTGCATCTCGAGGGTGTCGGTTCCGTACTCGAGTGCGTAGTCGACCGAATGCGTGGCCAGGGGCAGTTTTCCCGGTTTTCGGATCGGGACGAAGCCGCACGACAGGGCCTGGGCGATCGCGGTGCCGAAGATGAATCCGCGGCTCTCCGCCCCGATCACAAGATCCACCCGGGACTTCCGGAACGGGTTCGCCATCGTCTCCACCGCCATCGCCAGGCCGGACGGATCGGCCAGGAGCGGCGTGATGTCCTTGAACATGATGCCCGGTTTGGGGAAGTCCGGAACGTCTCGGATCAGGGCCTGGAGCGTTGTCGACGAGTCGGTCATGCGTGGCATCCTATATCCGTCCGGCGGTTCGGGGCCGTCGAGGCCACTATGATGTCTGCATGAGTTCGAAATCCACCAGCAAGGACGCCCTCGAGGTCGTGGAGCCCATCGGAACCAGAGTGCTCATCCGCAAGGACGAGGACAAGAAGGTCACCAAGGTCGGCATCCATCTTCCGGACAAGATCGAGATCCCGACCCTCACGGGGCGGATCGTCTCCATCAGCGCGCAAGTCGGACGAGACGAGGATTATCCGATCCAGCAGTACGACCGGGTGCTCTTCAATCCCAAGCGAGGGGTCCCGGTCGACTTCGAAGGGGACAACCG
>PKCT01000306.1 GCA_002862325.1 Phycisphaerae bacterium | reverse complement strand
GAGCTGAGCGACGTGACGCGCGTGGTGCGCGTTGGAGGGCCTCGGTCCCGCGCGACCCCTGGGCGATGATCGACCCACGTCGCGGCAACCCGACGGCGGCGACGCTCGAGGGGAACATTCGGGCGACGGCCCGGGAGTCTCGACATCATGAACCGCACCGAGTTCGTGGAATCCGTGGTCGCCGACCAGCTCAAGGGCGACGACCAGCTCACCGACATCGCCGTGGGCGACACCGTCGACGTGCACTACCTCATCGTCGAAGGTGAGAAGGAGCGCGTCCAGGTCTTCCAGGGCGTGCTCATCGGCATGAAGGGGCGCGGCATCAACCGCACCATCACCGTCCGCCGCATCGTGGCCAACGAGGGCGTCGAGCGGATCTTCCCGCTGCACAGCCCCCGCATCGCCAAGGTCGAAGTGGTCCGACGCGGCGACGCCCGTCGCGCGAAGCTCTACTACCTCCGCGATCGCATCGGCAAGGCCCGTCGCCTCCGCGACCGTCGTCGCGGCCTGAAGTGGGTCGGCGAAGGCGAAGGCTGATTCGACCTCGATGCGCGTCTCGCTCCAGAAGACCTTCCGCTTCGATGCGGCCCACTGGCTGCCCAGCATGCCGGAGGGCCACAAGTGCCGCCGTCTCCACGGGCACTCGTTCGTCGTCGACGTCGTCGTCGAGGGCGAGGTTCCCGAGGAGCAGGGCTATCTCATCGATTTCGGTGTGATCAAGGCGGCGTTCAAGCCGATCGAGGACGCGCTCGACCACCGATGTCTGAACGAGATCGAAGGACTCGAGAATCCGACGAGCGAGATGATCGCGAAGTGGATCTGGGACCGACTCCGGCCCGAGCTCGGTCTCCTCAGCGAGATCCGCGTCCACGAGACGTGCACGTCCTGCTGCACGTATCGCGGCGAATGAGGCGAGATCCGTCATGAGACTCGCCACCATCCTCGACACCGAGACCGCCAGACTCGCCGGCGTGCCCGACGCGGTCGGGGATCTGATCGTGCCCGAAGGGCTGGCCGGCGACGCGATCGCCACGATTCTTCCCGACAACCCGCTCGCGGACGACTGGTTCTTCCCGGTCGATCTCCCGGGCGACCGTCTGGTGGCGTGGTCGGGCGGCCTCGGCGACACGCTCTTCGCCGACGAACCTCGAACCTGGATGGGCGAGGGTCACGAACGATTCGAACGCCTGTGCGACGAGATGCGCGATCCACTCCGGGACGCCGGAGGAAGACTGTGCTTCCGACCGCACGCACGCCACGTCCTGAGCGATCCGCAGGGGACGCTCGACTTCCTGCGACGACGGGAGGAGGAGCCGTTCGGCCTCGCCCTCTCCCCCGCCGACCTGCTGCTGCCGCACATGCTCGACGCGGCCGAGGACCACTTCGAACGGATCCTCGAGTTCATGGTGCCCAGATGCGACCTCCTGATCGTCGCCGACGCCAGCCCGGACCCCGCGGATCCCGACGCCGCCCTGCGACCGTGTCGACTGGGCACAGGCGTCCTGCCCGCGGCCAGGCTGATGCAGGCGATCAACGAAAGCCTGCCGGAGGAGGCTTGGGTGGTCGTTCCCCCCGCCGACCGCGCGACGATGACCGCCTGGCGTCACGGCGACCTCCCGTGACCTCCGAACAACCCGTCCGCTGCCCCTGGTGCGGCACCGATCCGCTGTACGTCGCGTATCACGACGAGGAGTGGGGACGTCCCGTCCACGACGGTCTCCGACTGTTCGAGAAGCTCTGCCTCGAGGTGATGCAGGGCGGTCTCAACTGGTACATCGTGCTCAAGCGACGCGACGCGATGCGGGTCGCGTTCGAGGACTTCAATCCGACGCGACTCGCCTCGTGGGAGGACGAGACGCTCGACGAGGTGCGCGACCGCCCGGGCGTCATCCGCCATCGCGGGAAGATCCGCGCGATCCGGGACAACGCCCGAGCGTTCGTCGACGCGTTCACAGACCCCGACGACTTCTCGAGCTTCGTCTGGAACCACGCACCACCCCGACGGCCCGAACGTGATCGCCCGCGCACGATGTCCGACGTCGAGGTCCAGACCGCGGAGAGCAACGCCCTCGCCGACGCGCTGCGGAAACGAGGTTTCCGACACATCGGACCGGTGTCGGTCTACGCCTTCATGCAGTCGATGGGCATGGTCGACGATCACCTTGTCGGATGCTGGCGGGCGGGTCACCCGGGATTCCGCGCGGATTTGACGTCGTCTTGACGCGGATCGGGCGTCCGACCGACCGATCCGACTACCATGGGAGCGTCGGCGGAGCCGACACGTCCGAAGTTCCGCGTGGGGGCGACCCGCATTCGCCCCCCGCACCCGTGTGGAGGTCCGTCAGGATGGCGATGTCGTCGGCGAGCGTTCTCGACTCCAAGGTCCTCGTGCTGAACCGGGTCTACACCGCCATCCGCGTCGTCGACGCCCGCAGAGCCTTCACCCTCCTGGCGAAGGACATCGCCGAAGTGATCGCGGTCGAGGACGGGACCTATCGCAACTACGACTTCTCGACCTGGACCGACATCGCCGAACTCCAACGGTCGTTCGAGCCCGATCGGCACGACTGGATCCGAACGACTCGCATCACGATCGCAGTGCCGAAGATCATCCGACTCTTCGACTACGACCGACGCCCTCGCCGAACGGTCAAGCTCAACCGACGAAACATCTACGCCCGGGACGAGAACCGCTGCCAGTACTGCGGCCGGACCTTCCCGACCCGCGAACTCACGCTCGACCACGTTCGACCTCGCGTCCAGGGCGGGGAGAACTCCTGGGAGAACCTCGTGTGCGCATGCGTCAAGTGCAATGCCCGCAAGGGTGGACGCACGCCGAGACAGGCGGGGATGAGGCTGGTGCGCGAACCGGTGCAGCCCAAGCGAAATCCCGCGATCACGATCCGACTGGGTTCCGGCAAGTACGACTCGTGGAAGGCGTTTCTCGACGAGGCGTACTGGACGATCGAGCTGCAGTAGCAAGCCGGGAACGAATCCACCGGCCGGGTGCGACCGCCCCAGACTGACATCGTGTCAACGATCCATCGTCGATCGCGGTGGCTCCTGCACGCCGGGTATAGGTCATTACCCCATCACTTTCCCGCTGCGAATCGGAATCGACCTGCGATGATCGAGGTTGTCGAAGGTATTGAGTTTTCGGCATCGACGTTGCCAGAAGACCGTGGGCTCTCCACGGTGATTCCCGGGGACATCCCTTGTACGCCACCCTGCTTCGCCAGCTCGACCGGCGAGAAGGACTCATCGCGGCCACGATGTTGCTCGCGATCCTGGGACTGCTGTGCCTCGAGGCCGCCGAGTTCACCGCATCCCCGCTCATTCCCTGGATTCCCCTCGGCATCGCCAGCGCCCTGGTGCTGCGCCTGGGACGACGGTTCATCTACGCGTACGGCATCGCCGTCTTCACCGCGTCGTTGGCCTTCATGCTCGTCTCGCGCGAGTCGCTCAGGCCGATGGACATGCTGCTCGACCTCGTCCTTCCCAGCCTGGCGGGGATGCTCGCGCTGGTGGTCTTCGCGACGTTCGCGCACTCGAGTCGGAGACAGATCGGACGAGGTGGAATCGACATCCAGTCCGCCGCGAAGGTCTTCCTGGTCGCCGCGCCCGCGTCGATCGGCGTGTGGACGATCGTCCAGGCTGAATCGCTGTGGACCACCCCAATCGACGAACGTCATCTCATGCCGCTCCTGGTCAGCGCCTTCCAGCAGTGGCTCGGGATCCTCGCCGTTCTTCCGATCACCCTCTCCCTGCTCCCGAACGAGGAGGGTCGAATGACCTACGGCTGTCACTGCGAAAGACGCAGTCGCGTGCAGCTAGGGCTGGTGTCGCTCCCGCTCGTGGTGTTCGGGTTCCACGCGACCGGGATGATGTCGATCGGACAGGGCTACGCGATCCTCACGATCGTCGCGGTCACGGTCTTC
>PKCT01000246.1 GCA_002862325.1 Phycisphaerae bacterium | reverse complement strand
CCGCTCGTAGAGCTGCTCGCCCCGACCGTAGCGCCATCGCCAGATCTCGTCGGTAGCCATGTAGAGCACTTGTCCCGCGCCGAAGCGCATGCCGATCAGGATCGGAGTGGCGCCGACGCCGTCGGCCTCGACCGGCACCGCTTCAGCGAGAATCTCCGCGGTCGGCTTCAACCGATCGACCTCGATCTCCTGCGCCCACTGGAGCCTCGACCATCCAAAGGATGGATCCGAAAGATCTTCGGGCCACCCTCCATCGGGACGGTCGTCGAGGCGGAGAATGCCCAATCTCGCCGCGCCTTCGGTCGGGACGATGTTGATCGGACCGCTTCGACGAGTGAGTTCGAGATTGCCCGAGAAAGGAAGGAGGTCCCCAAGGGGCGTACCGTCCCAGTTCCCGGGCATCGACCGTGGTCCACCGATGAAGATCAGTCCGGATCCCCGGGACGAGACCTGTTCACGGATGGCCTCCTGCCTCGGCTCGTTGAGGAAGTTTGCGGGGAGGTCGCCCAGAATGATGAGATCGAACTGGCCGAACTCCTCCAAATCCCGGGGGAGACGGGTCAATGGTGTGTTCCCCTCCTGCGCGAAGTCTCGATCGGCGGAGAGGAGCATCACCGAACTCTCGATCGAAGGCTCCCGAACGAGCAGGTTCTTGAGGTAGCGATACTCCCACCGGGGTGAACCTTCGATGTAGAGGACCCGGAGGGGGCGATCGACGAGATCGATCGTGAACTCCGTGATGTCGTTCTCCGGAACGAGATCACGGTCTCCGACCAGCCGCACGGCCCAGCGTCGCATCCCATCCTTGGGTTGATCGTCGGGACGGGCGTTCAGAACCAGCTCGGTCGGTTCATCGCCATCCTGCAGATCGACATCGACGGTGTCGATGATCCGACCGTCGTCCAGGTCGACGAGTTGGACATCGATCGACCCGCGCCTTCCACCTGGATCGATGGTCACGACCACGGGAATCGAATCGCGTGCGAACGCTCGCCGCGGATACTCGATTCGACCGAGCGCCGCATCTCCGATGGGAACTCGGGATCCGAGTGGGATGGTCTGGATCGGGGCCGCCGCGGACGCGAAGCGGCGGACCAGCTCACGGTCGGGTGGATCCACCGTTCGGCCATCGGAAAGGACCACCACGCCCGCGAGTGGGCGACCGGCGGTCTGGCGAAGCGATTCCTCCAGAGCGGCGGCGAGGCGGGTCGACCAGTCCGATGGTGGCTCGAGGATCGGTGCGCCCTCTTCGTCGAGGTCGATGGGACGGACCCCATCTCCAAAACCGAGCCAGAGGATCCGACGAGACTCCGGCGGCGAGGTCCACATCGCGTCCGTCGCATCGACGAGATCGCGAAGCATCGACTCCCTGGACCGACCCTCCTCGAGATTCCCGCCTCCGTCGTTGGTGTCGAGGCTTCGGCTCCGGTCCAGAAGCACCACCACCCAGTCGTCCTCAATCTCCTCCTGTGGCAGTTCCAGCATGGGTCCGGCGAGACACACGGCGAGGATGAGGATGAGAAGACTCCGCATCGATGCGAATATCCAGCGGAAACGAAGTGAAACGTCGATCCGGCTGTAAGACCAGAAGGAGATCGCGATCGCGAGCACGATCACCAGAAGCCAGACCCAGCCTGGAAACGGGTGTTCCCAGACCAGACGAAGCCGGGGAAGATCCTGTGGTAGATCGCGTACGCCGAGCCACCATCGAAGCGCGTCGTTCATGCGCCGGCTCCGAGTCTTCGCGATCGGTCGGCTTCCGCCTTCGCATTCGCTCCGACGAGTCCATCACGCCGGTTGGTGACCAAACCCCCCCGGACGAACCATCGCGAAAGGGCGAGGTCGACGAGGGCGAGCAGGAGCACCAGGATGATCAGGATGGTCGCGAGATTCGATCCGATCGCACCATCCCGATCGACCGCCTGGTCGGTGTCGGTGAAAGTCCACTCGCCGAGACCGGACATCCACTCCATGATCTCGCTTCTATTCGACGGTCTCAGATCCACCGAGCCCGCCGCCGCGTTCACGACCTGGCGATCGACGACCTTGCCCGAGACATCGAGGAACTCGATGATGCCGGATTGGTCGGGAACGGTCGAGTCGAGATCTCGCCGAGAGACGATCCGACCGTCGGGCATGCGTCCGGATTCGGTGAACGCGATGCTGGACTTCGGTGTCCCCTCGCCCACCTCGATCGTGGCCATCCTCGTGGTGATCGCCGTCGCTTGACGGACCAGTTCCTGCACGAGTGGGACCATCAGCGGCCGTACCGGGAGATCTGTCCATCCCAGGACGGGCGCGACCGTGAAGAGGATCAGACGGCCGTTGCCGATGGCGACATCGACCACCACCGGATCGCCGCCGTCATCGACCAGGATGACGTCGCCTGATTCGACCCCGGCCAGCGGAAGATGCCGATCGATGGACACGCTCGCGGCCAGATCGCTCAGTTCCGGTCCGAGCATCTCCGTCATTTCGCTCACGGGTTGTCGACGTGCGAGTCGTCGTGGTGGTTCGAACGATCGCGGCTCCAGACCGATCGACCAGTCCAGCCCGAGGCTCGTCAGCAGCTTTCCCGCCCAAGGTCGCGCGATCTCGTCCTCGGGGGGAAACACCACGAGGATCCCACCCGCGTCGGCCCAGCGTGCGAGGTGGTCGGCCATCTCGATCTCGAGCAGATCGGGTCGATCGATCACGATGATCGACGCACCCTCGAGATCACGTTGGTCCAGGGAGATCGGATCGATCCGATCCACGTCGAAGATGTCTCGAAGAGCGCTCGACCGGTCCGGAATCAAGGCCCGTTCGAACCAATCGATCCCCGAAAGACGGTCGACCACATCCATTCCATCGAATCCGCCTCGGCCGACCAGGAGGGTTCGACGCGCGTCGCGCCCTCCGAGAATGGATGATCTTCGGTCGTCCAGCTCCAAGGCATCGTCGTCGTCGAGCGACGCCTCGATGACGCCTCCATCCTCGTCGACTCGGATTCGGAACTCGACATCAGTCCGCTGCTCCCCCGCCGACCAGTCGATCTCCTGCACGAGATCCGACGCCACAGCATCCCCGGAAAGTCGAACCGTGCTCGTGGCGGGATCCAGACTCCCCTCGCGAGAGAGCGTCGTCGTCACGAACACGAGATCACCCTCGCTCGCCAGGGAGAGGGGAGCTCGCATCGTGTCCAGCGATTCGATCCGGACACTCGAGACCACGTCTTCGCCCGGTGCCGAAAGACGAAGATCCAGGGTGTCGGGATCGACGCCGGAGGATGTGGGACGAAGGCGATCGTCGAGGGACCCCCTTCGATACTCGCTCAGGACGTGGACCGACCTCGGCCCTCGGACATCGTTTCCGGTCAGGGTGGATTTCACGGCACCACCGAGATCGGTGGCTCCCTCCCGAGACTGGAGGCCCTCCACGACTCGAGCGACCGATCGGTGGTCGGTCGTGGGTGGTGAGACGAGGTTCCTGACCGGGCGGCCCGCGAGCGTGACCGAGACCCGATCGGACACCCCGAGGGAATCGATGATACTCACCGCCTCCGCAACATGGACCTCGAGGGCACTCTGCCCCGTGCCCGTGCGAACTCCAGACATGATTCCGTCGTCGATGACGAGGTGGTGCGTCGTCGGCTCGATCGAGGTCAACCTTTCCCCGATGATCGGTTGGGCGAGCGCTGCGCCGAGGAGCACGACCATCAGGGTCCGAATGATGAGGAGGAGGATCCGCTCGATTCTGGACCGACTCCGATGTCGCCTCGCGGCCTCGATCAGGATCGACATCGCCGCCCATTCGACCGGACGGGTTCGACGTCGAAGCAGGAGATGGATCAGGATTGGAATGGAGGCGGCGAGCACTCCGGCCGCCAGCAATCCCGTGGCGACGAAACTCATGACCCACCACCCCCGCGGGACATGATTCGACGACGACCGAGCATCGCCGCGATCGCCGGCCC
>PKCT01000041.1 GCA_002862325.1 Phycisphaerae bacterium | reverse complement strand
TCGGCGTCGAGGTCCTGTCGGAGGCGGTTGAGTTCGGCGAGCAGTTTTTCTGACTTCATCCACACAGAGTACGGGCGGCGCCGCTGACATGCCCTGTCGCCCCCGGGCCATGCAGTGCCGGTGGACCGGGCCGAGCCCCTCCGGCGGCAAGCGACCCCCCTCGAGAGAATCAACCTCAAAAGAGAACGCGATCCGCCGGTCATCTCAACCGGCGAATCGCATTGTTGGTTCGAACCTCGATCGGCTCTCCTCCTGGGTCGATCGGGCTCTCTCCTACACCGTCAGACTAGCCCATGAGGAGTCCGGGTCCTAGGAGGAATTCGGATCTTTATCAGAACAAAATCCGAACAGGATCCGGCCTCACGGGTTCGGGGGTGCGCGAGGCTCGGGGCCCACCAGAGTGCCGTCGACGCCATGGTCATGGTGATCGTGGTCCCGGTGATCGTGGCCGGCGTGGTCGTGCTCCTCGCACGCCTCTCCGGCGGGCCCGTGGTGATGGTGATGGTGCCCGCTCGACTCCGCCAGGCCGCTCACCCACGCGATCACCAGGCCCAGGACGAGCATGACGGTCATCGAGCCGCGGTCGTGCCGGTGGAACTGGAGCTCCGGGAGAAGATCGCTGGCCGCGATGCAGATGAACACGCCGGCGCTGAAGGCCAGCGCGAGGCTCGTGAACCATTCGGCCTCGCCGAAGATCTCGCTTCCGACGAGGAAGACGCCGACTCCCAGCGGAATCACGAGGGCGAAGGCGGCGTTGACCAGATGACGCGCGATCGGACTTCTTCCTCCATGCCGCATCAACGCGATGATGCTGAACGAGTCGAACGGCTTGTGAAGCACGATCCCCAGGAACACCCCGAGTGCCGGCCATCGCTCCGGCCCCGAAGCGGAGACGGCCGCGCCCAGCGCGATGCCTGCGAGGATCGTGTGGACCGTCAGACCGATCAGCGCGCCGACCCACTGGAGACGGTGGCTGGACGTGAACGCGTCCTCGCCGCTCGCGGACGGATTCACCGCCGGATCCCGGCCATCCGCATGGACTGGATCGTCCGACGCCTCGTGATGATGGAAACAGAAGAAGCGTTCCAACAGGAACATCGCGAGGAAGCCCAGCAGAGCGGCCAGCATGATGTCGTGGATGTCGATCCGATCCGTCGACCCGTGAAGGGACATCTCCACCGCATGCCCGAGCATGTGAAGCAGTCCCACGCCGATCATGACGCCGGAGACCAGCGACAACGAGAGCTGGACCCTGCGGTGGGTCAGTCTCATCATCGATGGGATGACGCCTCCCAGAAGCGACGCGAGGAGGATCATGACGCAGTAGATGACGAGGGCTTGCGTATGAAGCATGGCGGAGAGTTTGTCCGAAAGTCCCGGCCAGGAGACTCATGACATCGAATTGTCGATAAATCTCCGCCGGGCTGGCCACCTCCGGATCGTCTCGATACCATGCCGCATCCAACTCAGGGTCAGAACTCTGGGGCCGTAGCTCAACTGGGAGAGCGCCTCGGTCGCATCGAGGAGGTTGTCGGTTCGATCCCGATCGGCTCCATTCACACGCCCTCCGAAGCCACGCTTCGGAGGGCGTGTTACCAAGACCGATCGTCCGATGGCCCTCCTCAGGGCTCGGAATCTTCGGAGGTCCGGGATACAGTGTCGCCATGAACGCACGTCACCGCCAACCGGCCCGATCGAATCTCCGCCGTCGGGTCATCCGCGCGGTGCTGCCTCCAACCCTCGCCGTACTGGTCGCGACCATCCTGGTCGCGGCGGTGCGTGGTCCGGGATCGCATGATCGCGGCACGCCCTCGTCAGGCAAGGCCGAGCAGGGACCGCACACCGTCCTCGTCTTCAGCCGGACCGCGGGTTTCCGCCACGACTCAATTCCCGCGGGAATCGCCGCGATCAAGCAGATCGGCAAAGAGCAGGGGTTCAAGGTCGAGGCGACGGAGGATTCCAACGCCTTCACCGCGAAGAATCTCGCACGCTTCTCGAGCGTCGTGTTCCTGAACACCACCGGCGACGTCCTCGACGCCACGCAGCAGAAGGCGTTCGAGGCCTACATCCAGCATGGCGGAGGCTTCGTCGGAGTGCACAGCGCCGCGGACACCGAATACGACTGGCCGTGGTACGGCCGCCTGGTCGGCGCCTACTTCAAGACCCATCCCAGGATCCAGGAGGCGGAGATCGTCGTCGAGAACGGCAAGTTCCCGGCGACGGCGTTCCTGCCGCGGCGCTGGAAGCGAACCGACGAGTGGTACGTCTACCGCGAGAACCCCCGCCCGCACGTGAACGTCCTCATGAGTCTCGACGAATCCACCTACGAGGGTGGGGGGATGGATGGGAACCATCCGATCTCGTGGTACCACCACGTCGGTTCGGGAAGATCCTTCTACACCGGTGGCGGGCACACCTCCGAGTCCTATCAGGAACCGGAGTTCCGTCGGCATCTCTCCGAAGCGATTCGCTGGGCCAACGGGGATGTGCCCGATGCTCCGGTCGGTGATTCGACGCGTTCCCGTACCTCGCACCCCGAACACGGCATCGAACATTCGATGTACGTCGAAGCGACCGCCTACTGCTCCCGGGTGCAGGAGACGGATAGCGATCCGTTCACCGCGGCCTGGGGCGACCGCCTCCATCCGGGCATGAAGGCGATCGCCGTCAGCCGGGATCTCCTAGAGAAGGGGCTCCACCATCGATCGATGGTCTGGATCGAGGTCGACGGAAAGCGAATGGGTCCCTACGAGGTCCTGGACAAGATGGCGAAACGGTGGCGAGACCGGATCGACATCTACTACGGCACGGACCTCAAGGGCGCACGCAACTGGGGCAAGCGACGGGTCAAGATCCTCTGGCGGGACGCGCCTCCCGCGAAGCCGTAGAACCGACACCTTCTCCACGCCCACGCCGAGTCCGATCCCAGATGATCGGGACCGTAGACTTGTCGTCGTGACGTCCGATTCCGGCATCTCGACCGCCCCGATCCCCGAGGCCTACCGCGGCCCCGCCTGGGAGACCCCGGCGATGCGGCAGTTCACGCGGTTCAAGACCGCCCATCCGGACTGCCTCCTGTTCTTTCGAATGGGCGACTTCTACGAGCTCTTCGGCCCGGATGCCGAGACCGCACATCGATCCCTCGGAATCACGCTGACCGAACGGACCAAGGGCATGCCCATGGCCGGCGTTCCCCACCACTCCGCCGAGAGTTATCTGCGACGACTCGTCGACCAGGGCTTCAGAGTGGCGGTTTGCGATCAGGTCCAGGACCCCAAGGATGCGAAGGGCGTCGTCGACCGCGCCGTGACCCGCGTCCTCACCCCGGGCACGCTTGTGGACGAGTCGCTCCTGGACGAGGGGCGGGAGAATCTCGTCGCCGCCGCGGCCGCGTTCGAGAACGACCTTGCCGCGATCGCGATCGCGGAACTCTCGACCGGCAGCTTCACGGTGGCGACCTGTCGCACCGACGAGCTACCAGATCTCCTGGCGAGATTCGGCCCCAGCGAACTGCTCGTCCCCGAACCCGGCGATCGTCCGGAATCGATGCGACTGCCCGAAGGGCTTGCCGCCATGATCGGCGCATCCGAGACCCGACGGGCCGGATGGAACTTCACGGCCGCGGACGGCGATCGCGCCCTGTGCGAACACTTCGGCGTCGCGAGCCTCGAGGGATTCGGCCTCGCCCCGGACGACCCCGTGAGCGGCGCTGCCGGTGGCCTTCTCCGCTACCTCCTTGAGACGCAGGCCGCGACGGAGGACGCGCGACCACTCCCCCATCTGCGACCACCTCGGCGTCGGGACGAGGATCGACGCATGCGGCTCGATCTGGCCACGCTGTCGAGCCTCGAGATCGAACGCACCAGCCGACGGGGCGAGGTAGAAGGATCGCTGCTGGCGGTGTTCCCCCACTGCCGAACCGCCATGGGACGTCGATCCCTGCGGCAACGTCTCTGCTGGCCGCTCACCGACATCGTGGAGATCGAGGAACGACACCGGGCGGTCGGCGGCCTGGTCGAGGACAGAACCGCCGCCGAACGCATCCGCGACGCGCTTGCGG
>PKCT01000233.1 GCA_002862325.1 Phycisphaerae bacterium | reverse complement strand
CCTGAAGCGAGCTCCCTGCCAGCGTTGAAGAGCGGATCGCCACCTGATCGCGGACCAGAAGAAGGGACGTAGGTGAATTCCGTCCTGGACGATCTTGTTGGTGGTTCCCTGGTCGAGCATGACCCGTCTGAGCCCCAGCGCCCAACCGGTCTTGATGGTGTGTCTCATGCGTTCGATCGAACCAGGCTGCAGTATCACATCATGATCGAGAAACAACAGAAGCGGATTCCGGCTGGCCAGGATGCCGCGGTTCCGGGCGAGACAAAGGCGCCGTCCGTCGTCATCGTGCCGGACATGCCGGATCGGAAGATGCTCCTGCTGCTGCACGATCGCCCTGGCGGTCGCTTCGTCTCGGCCATCCTCCGTCACGACGATTTCGTCGCCCGGCCGCAGCTGGTTACGAAGCGAACTCAGTTGCGAACTCAGGAAATCGGGTTTCCTGTAGGTCAGGATGATGATGCTCAGTTCCAAGTGATTTGGCTCCGATGCGATATTAGTTGCTGACGGGCACCGCATCGACTGCTGGGGTTCGCACCACGATTCCGCCGGGGGCATCGACCCAGCGCCCCTCGATTCGGAGGGGCTGCCCGGTTGCGCTTTCGACAACCCCGCCGGCGGCGCGGACGACGGCGCAGCCGCCGGCATGATCCCAGCTCTTCTCCCGGTAGCCTTGCCGGGCGAGACGAAGATAGAGGTCCGCTCGTCCACTGGCCACCATCGCATACTTGCACTGACTGTCGATGCGAATGGGGCTGGTGGAAACGCCGGTCGCTTCGAGGGCCGCACTGGTGCGGTCCTGGTCACCATGTGCCCTTTCGTAGGACAGACAGACGCGAACACGGCCTTCCGGAGGCGTGGGTGAGACCGCGGTCGGCGCGAGTCCTTCGACCGACGTTGCGTCTGCGCTGCCGGCGAACGCGCCTTCGCCCACGATCCCCAGATAGATGCTTCCAAGGGGGTCCGCCATGCCGTAGTCAGCGACCGTCTCGAGGGGCAGGTGCGGGCAGCCGAGGACGCCGCAGATCGGCGTATCGCCCTCGACGAGTCCGAGCGCGATCGCGAATTGTTGTCTTCTGAGAAAGCCCTTGGTCCCGTCGATCGGATCGAGACACCAGAATCTCTCCCGTCCCTCCTGTTGGGGATCGAGTCCTCCCGCGTCGAGGAGTTCGCGAAGCGTCGCTTCGGTCGAAGGGGCGCAATGACCGAGTCCGGCCGACTCGAGCGCGATGCTCGAGAGTCTCATGACCTGTTCGATCATCACGGTGCCACCCTGGTCGAGGGAATCGGCGCCCTCCTCGCCCACGATTCGGTCGGCGTCTTCCACGTTGGCGTCGCGCAAGGCCGCAGTGACCGCGACCTGGACCGCGAGATCGGCGACCGTCACCGGGCTCCGATCGTCCTTCATGAGGTCGGCAAGGCGGTCGACCTCAGCGGCGGCGTTTCGTGAGACGTGACTGGCCGCGGAGATGGCGCGGATGACGGGATCGAGTTGGTGGGTGGTCATGGGCGTGTGGTCGGTGACGGGCGGCTGGAGAGGAATTCGGTGAACGAAGGGTAGGAGCTACGGCGATTCGAGCTGTTGCTGGTTCGGCTTCCGCACATCACCAGGGCCGAGAACCACCGCGATCCAGCGAAGGTCCTCGGTACCTTCGAGCAGGATCTTGACGATCATGGTGAGGGGAACGGACAGGAACATACCGACCGGGCCGAGGATGAAGCCCCAGAATACGAGGGACAGGAAGACCACGAGTGGAGACAGTCCCATTCGTCTTCCCATGATCCTCGGTTCGGCGATGCTTCCGATCAGGATGTTGACGGTCACGTAGAGCGCCGCCACCGCGAATACGGTTCCGGTTCCCTTGAGGACGAAGGCCACGAGGATCGGAGGAATGGCCGCGATGATCGAACCGAGCGATGGGACGTAGTTCAATCCGAATGCGATCAGTCCGAAGACGAGGGCGTAGGGTAGACCGAGCATCCAGCAGCCGAGGCCGGTCAGAACGCCCGTGATCAGGCTGGTGCAGGTCTTCACGACGAGATACCCCTGGAGATCTCCGAGCACGCCCTTCCACCGTTCGATGGTCGCGTCCTCGGCGTCCTGGGCCACGAGCATCCGGATCTTCGAGGGAATCGCCGTCGCCTCCATCAGGATGAACACCACGGTGAGGAGGACGAACACCGTGTCCTGCAGGAGTCCGACCAGCGATGCGAGAAAGCTCTGCAGAAAGGGGAACAGGAGGTCGGGATCGAAGACGTCGTCGATCTGTTCGGACTTGATCTTGGCACCCTTGCTCTGCAGCCACGCGATGAAGTCGTCGACCTTGGCCTGCAGAAGGGTCTGGTATCGGGGAAGATCGTCGGCGAACGAGGTCGCGGCGGTGGTGACGAGGGCGGCGGTCGCGAGGCCCACCAGCATCACCACCATGAACACGATGAGCGTCGCCAGCCAGCGTCGAATGCCCAGCCGAACGAGCGCCGCGGTGGGTGGAATGCTCACGACGGCGACGAAGATCGCGGCGATGATCGGAACCACGATCGCCGATGCGGCCTTCATTCCTCCGACCACGACCACGAAGGACGCGAGCGTCAGCATCGTTCGGACGCCGGTGGGCAGGACTCGTTCGGAGGATCCCATGCGACGAGTGTACCGATGCATGAGGACGCGTCAGCCCGTCGAAAGTACCGTGGGACCGCGGCACCGCCTACCCTGTAGCAATCGCACACACGGAACCGGGCCGACCACCGGCTCGTGATCGCCCTTGGAGTCCCAGCCTCATGTCCAGTCTGTCCTCGTTGATCCTGTTTTCGCTCGTATTCGTCTTCGGCGCCGGCACCCACCCCACGACGATCCACCTTCCGGCCGAGGAACGAGGCATCCCGCGGATGCGGCCGGTGCGCGAGTTCGAGAACGTGAAACTGAAGCGTCCGGTCCAGATCGTGACGCGAGCCGACCGCCCGGACGCGCTCTACGTCCTGGAGCAGCCGGGTCGAATCGTCGTACTCGATCGAAACGATACGTCGGCATCCGAGGTGGAGACGTTTCTCGACATCCGCCCCGAGGTGCGGAAGAGGAACAACGAAGAGGGACTTCTTTCGATGGCGTTCTCACCCAACGTCGCCGAGGACGGCAACTTCTACCTCTACTACTCCGCGAGTTCGCCTCGCCGGACCGTCCTCTCCCGATTCACGATCGGTGCGGACGCCGAGGCGACCGCGAAATCGGAGGAGGTCCTGCTCGACGTGCCCCAGCCGTTCGGGAATCACAACGGCGGCACCGTGCTCGTCGGGCCGGACGGCATGCTCTACCTCTCCATCGGCGATGGCGGAGCCGCCGAGGATCCGCTCGACCACGGTCAGAATCTCGGAACCCTGCTCGGGACGGTGATCCGAATCGATCCTTCCAAGGCGGAGGAAGACAGACCGTACGCGATTCCCGCAGACAATCCGTTCACGGAACGCGACGGAGCGCGTCCGGAGATCTGGGCGTATGGGCTGCGGAACATCTGGCGCATGTCGTTCGACCCAGAGACCGGTGATCTCTGGGGGGGAGATGTCGGCCAGTATCGCTGGGAGGAGATCGATCTCATCCGCAAGGGGGGGAACTACGGATGGCGAATCCGTGAGGGTTCGCACCCGTTCAACAAGAAGGACGCAGCGCCGGAGGGCATCGAGCTCATCGAGCCGGTGGTCGACTATCCCCGTACGGATGGAATCAGCGTGACCGGCGGTCACGTCTATCGCGGGAAGAATCGTGAGAACGCCGAAGGGGTGTACCTCTACGCGGACTATCAGAGCGGTCGGATCTGGGGCATTCGCGCCGAAGACGGGGTCCTGTCCGAAGGGCCGGTCGAGGTGGCGAGGCTGCGCAACTCCCTGATTTCGAGTTTCGGCGAGGATCCCGACGGTGAGCTCTGGATCTGCACCTTCGAGGGGGATGAGAACCCCGGTCATGGTGCCATCTGGCGATTTACCGGCAAGCTCGCCCCGCGAACGGACGCGGGCGAGACCGACGCATGAACTGCTCGGCTCGGCTCCGGGGTTGCCGATTCTGCAGCGGCGTCTTCGCGGTCGACGG
>PKCT01000180.1 GCA_002862325.1 Phycisphaerae bacterium | reverse complement strand
TGTCGAAAGCGGAAGAGGGCGATCTCGAACTCATCCAGGGTGCGTGCGAGACTGGGGAAGCGCCCGCTCAGACCACCGGCGATCGACCGGGTGTCGAGATAGACGCAGGCTTCGCCGGTTTCGGCGAGGACTTCGGAGATCCTCGCGGTGACGACGTCTCTGGGCGCGAGATCTCCAAGCTCGTGGATCCCCTCCATGACCGACCTCCCGCGGCGATCGATGATCCGGGCCCCTTCGCCGCGGAGCGCCTCGCTGAGCAGGGCGCGAACCGAACCGGCGACGTAGAGCGTCGTCGGATGGAACTGCACGAACTCGAGATCCGAGACGGTAGCTCCGGCCCGGAACGCCATGGCGATCGCCTCTCCGGTCGACGTCTTGGGGTTCGTCGTCTCGCGGTACAGACGGCCGGCCCCGCCTCCCGCGACGATCACCGAATCGGACCAGACGAGCTGGAGACCGTATCGTTCATGGTGCGTCAACGCGCCGGTGACGGGGGCTCCCGCTTCCTCCTCGGCGGTGAGCAGGTCGATCGCCGAACAGTGCTCGAAGAGCCGGATTCTCGGGTGGGCCTGCACCGCGGCCGCCAGTGTGCCGATGAGCGCCGCACCGGTCGCGGCTCCGTCGGTGTGATGGATCCGGTTTCGTCGATGTCCCCCTTCACGTCCCAGGCTCGGCTTGCCGGTCTCATCGAGGTCGAATCGCATCCCGAGGTCGCGCAGGCGTTCGATCTCCTCGGGCCCTTCCCGACAGAGAATCTCCACCGCGCCCGCGTCGCACAGCCCCGCACCGCATTCCATCGTGTCCTGGACGTGCCGCTCCACCGAATCGGTCGGAGCCGCAACCGCCGCGATGCCGCCCTGGGCCCACGCGCTCGACGACGTTCCGACGTCCCGCTTGGAGAGGACCAGTACGTCTCGTCCCGCATCCGCGGACGCAAGGGCGGCTCGAAGCCCCGCCGCACCGGATCCAACGACGAGGACGTCGGCGAAAAGTTGGGGCAGCAACCCGGATCGAAACGGGACGAGATATCGACGTTGGTCGATGATGTGATCGCTCATTGGTCGCCTTGACCTCCGAGCTTCCCCAGGCTCGGTGAATGCAGGGGTGCGACGAATTCCGCGGTCCAGAGCTGGCTGGTGCCGCTGGGGCCGCGCTTACAGGTCCAGATCATCTCCGACCCGTCGTGGTTGAACGCCGGGAGGACGTCCGCGGAGGGCCCATGGGTCACCCGCCGCACGCCGGTGCCGTACTTCCGAAGCGGCCGCCCCGGAACCTCGTCGGATCGGGCATCGACCATGAAGACCTCGTAGTTGCGGTGTCCCATGCGGCTGGTGGAGTAGACGAGGTGCCTCCCGTCGGGATGCCAGAAGGGACACCAGTTGACGAACTCATCGTCGGTGACCTGATGTTCGGCCGAGACGCCGACGATCGTGCCGGCTTCGTCGAACGCCAGGTCCGCCACGAAGATCTGCAGGAGGTTGTTGCCGTGACGGTCGCTGCGGTAGGTGATCCGACGGCCGTCCGGGGAGAAGAACGGACCGCCGTCGTATCCGGGCGCGGACACGAGATGCGTCACCACGCCCGTCGTGAGATCCTTGACGTAGATGTCGCCCTGACCCGATTCGAGCGAGGTATAGAGAAGATGCCGGCCGTCCGGGGAGAAGCTCCCCTCGGCCACGTATCCCTCCCCGTCACCGACGAGAACTTCGAGCGGCGCCGCCGTGGCGTCCGCCTCGTCGAGGCCGACGGCGACGATCCGCATCTCGGGCGGAAACTGCCATCGATAGCGTCCCGTCCCCCGTTGGTATCCGGGTGCGTCCTTGCCCAGCGGTGATTCGATGGTGGAACCGAAGATCACGAGGTTGTCGTCGAGAGGGTGGAACCAGCCACAGGTGTTGGCCGACCCATCGGGCGAGATCCGACGGATGTTGCGCAGACTGCGGGTACGACCGGAGTCGTCCCGGACGGTGTCGGCGACGAACATCGCGTAGAAGTCGTCCGGCGTCCCTTCGGGACGTTGTTCCACCGCCTGGAAGATGATCTTCGAACCGTCCGGAGAGTAGTACGACTCCCCCGCCTTCACGAATCGGTCCCCGAAGGTGAGCTGAACCGGATCCCGAAGCATCGACCGCTCGGGATCCCCTTCCGAGGGAACCTGCGCCAGGCTGCTCGATGCGAACGTGGTTCCGAGAACGAACATCGACAGGCCGAATCGGAGATTCTTGATCGCCATGGAGGGCTCCTGAGGATCCGAACGCGTCGGTGACGGGGTCGCCACGACACCGGCCGGGGGATCTAGTCTATCCCTACCGAAGCCCATGATCCCACCGATTCTCCATCTCGACGAACGACTGATGGTGCTCGACAAGCCCACGAGTCTGCTGACCGTTCCCGGGATCGGCCCGGAGAAGGCGGACTGCCTCGCCAGCCGCGTCCAGGCCGTGCATCCGGAAGCGAAGATCGTCCATCGGCTCGACCGGGACACCAGCGGGGTCATCGTCATGGCTCGGGACGCGGAGGCCCACCGCGAATTGAGCCGTCAGTTCCACGATCGCGAGACCGAGAAGACCTACCACGCCCTGGTCGCCGGACGGCCGGAGGCCGACCGTGGCGTCATCGAGCTTCCTCTTCGGAAGGATCTTGAGAATACGCCGCTCCAGATCGTCGACCACGTCCATGGCAAGGCGAGCCTCACCCGATGGCGTCGGACGAGTCATGGGGTCGTGGGCGATCTCGATTCGACCCTCGCATCCTCGGATGCGGATGCGACGCTCGTCATCGCACGCATCGAACTCGAACCGAAGACCGGAAGAAGTCACCAGCTCCGCGTCCATCTGAAGGAGATCGGCCATCCGATCCTCGGCGACGACCTCTACACGCCGGATCCCTGGAGGACCTGTGTGCAACGCCTCTGCCTGCATTCGAGCCGACTGTGGCTGGTCCATCCGTCCACCGGGGCTCCGATGACCTTCCACTCACCACCTCCATTCTGAACGGACGCTCGACCTCTCCCCTGATTCGGTCCCAGCGCGAACGATCATCTCCATGAGCATCTCACCAGTCTTCTGGATCACGGTCACCCTGCTCTTCTGCTCGCTGACCCTGCTGCTCGCCGGATTCCGCCCCCCTCCCCCCGCGGGTCGGACCTGCCGACGGTGCGGCTATCGAATCGACGCGGTGGAAGACGCGCCCCGGTGTCCGGAATGCGGCGCGAGCACGCAGTTCGCGATCGACGGGGACGAGACGATCTGGAGTGGACGTCGCAGGACCTTCCGACGAATCGGCTTCCTCGGCGTCCTGATGACCGGCGTGATCCTGCTTGGCACGCTGTTCGTGGACACCAAGCGAATCGGGGTCACACCCACCTGGTTCCTCGCGAACGTGGACACGCGACTGATGCCCTACTACGGGCCGACGGCCGAGACCGCGGTCATCGCGGAACTGCACGCTCGCATGCAGAAGGGAGAGATCGGCGACGACCGGATCCAGTCGCTCGTCGCCGCCATCGTCGACGACCTGCCGATCGACGACCCACGGTGGACCTCCGCCGCGCCGCTCCTCTTCTGGGCCTGGACGAACTACAAGATCGCCTGGCCGGTGCTCACGGACTGCGAGGCGCTCTGGCCGGAGTTCTACCTCGAATTCGATCGCTTCCCGACGGTCGACCGGATGCCCCTCGATCTCCGCCAGCGGAATTCGTGGTTGACCTCGCTCAAAGGGCAGCGGAGCGGAATCCGCATGGAGATCGATCTCCTCGAGGTCCGCGTCGATGGTGTGCCGACGTCCGGAACCGGTGCGTCGATCGATTCGCGATGGCCGACGACCACCCCGGTGTCGGAGTCGTTCGGACCGGACGTGACCGGACTCGAGCTCGAACCGGGCGAGTACGACGTTGAGATCGACATCGAGGTGGACTTGAGGCTGTACCCCAGCCCCGGGAATAGTTTACCCCCTAAAGGGGGAGTAGGAGGGGGAAAAGGCGGTCGCTATCCGGATTTTAAGTTGGCTTTAACATCGTCCGGACATTTTTCCAAGACGCGCCAAGAGGCGTCCAGTTTTTTTTTCGCCCCCGGAGGGTCCCCA
>PKCT01000149.1 GCA_002862325.1 Phycisphaerae bacterium | reverse complement strand
CGGCGACGTGACCAGCCGCGTGCAGGCGCTCGCCGGCTGAGAAGACGAGGTCGGCCGACGCGACGCCGACCGACCTCGAGAATGTCCAGACGATGGTTCGAACGCCCGCCGCCCGTCACTCCCGGGTGAGGGCGATGTAGTAGACGAGCTTGAGCGACTCGAAGTAGATCCAAGCGATCGTGACGATCAATCCGAAGGCCGCGTACCACTCGGTCTCCTTCGGAGCGCCCGCCTTGACCAGCTCCTCCGCCTGCCTGAAATCGACGATCAGCCAGAGCGATGCGAGGATCAACAGGACGATCGTGACTCCGAAACCAAGCATAAATCCGGAGCTTCCCGCCTCGGCTCCGAGATTGAAGATCATCGTGTTGAGACCGAACAGGGAGAGGATGAACGAGATGAACACCGCCGCGATCACACCGATGGTCGCGACCGTCAACACCCGAGTGAACATCGCTCCCCCCTTGAGAATCCCGGCGCGGTAGAGACCCAGCATCGAGAAGAGACAGGCGATGGTCACGACGAACGCCTGGAGGACCAGTCCGCCGGGCACGGCGATGTCCCGTGCCGCCAGCATCCCCTCGAGCATCACCGCAACACCACCGAGCAGGAGGCCCTCCGACAGGCTGTAGACGAAGCCGAAGTTGCGGGCCTTGATCGCGCTCCCCCGCATCATGAAGAAGCAGCCGAGCGAGACGACCAGATTCACGATCAGAAGCGGAAAGAGAAGCCCTGGATAACGCTCGACGAGGGCGTATCCACCAGCTCCCCCCAGCGCAAGCACGAATGCGAAGAGGCCCGTCTTGTTGACAATGCCCGAGATGCTCGCGACCTCGCCGGCGGTGGCGTCGCTCCACCAGTCGCCCCCACGGATGACGTCGTCTCGAAGGGCCGGATTGCTCGACTGCAGATTCCTCACTTGGAATACTCCTTTCAGCGGGACCAGTGGTCGGACGCGGTTGGAGACCGCCCCGCCCGGACGTTGAGATCATATGCCGAAGCGTCGGGTCGGGGTCAGAGCAGTTCGGCGGCGATCGATGCCAATTCGCTTCGCTCGGTCCGATCCAGGGTCACGTGACCGGCGATCGGATGGTCCTTCATACGCTCGATGACGTGGCTGAGGCCGTTGCTCGACGAATCGAGATAGGGACTGTCGATCTGCCCGATGTCGCCGCAAAGGATGATCTTGGTCCCCTCGCCGACGCGACTCGCGATGGTCCGGACCTCGTGCGGCGAGAGATTCTGAGCTTCGTCGACGATGATGAACTGGTGAGGTATGGATCGACCGCGGATGTAGGTGATCGGCTCGAGCACCACCCGCCCGGTCGCCAGGAGCTGATCGAGTCGCTGCTCGGCCGTGTGACTCTCGGCGTCGTTGAATTGGCTTCCTCGGGTGGACAGCAGATAGGCGAGGTTGTCGAAGATCGGCTGCATCCACATCGCGAGCTTCTCGTCCTTGTCGCCGGGCAGGAACCCGATGTCGCGTCCGAGGGGCATGATGGGCCGGGCGGTAAGGAGCTTGTCGTACCGCTCCTCCTTGAGGAGCTTCTGCATCCCCGCGGCGAGGGCCAGCAGGGTCTTGCCGCTTCCCGCCGGTCCGATCATCGTGACCAGCTTGACGTCGTCGTCGAGAAGGAGATCCAGTCCCATCTTCTGCTGGACGTTCCTCGCCATGATGCCCTGCACCGGTTTTCGCGGCCCGGTCACTGGAATCACGTGTCCGGTGTCGGACAGAAGACGCGCGATGCCGGTGTGCGACTCGTCCGCCTCGTCGACGAGGACGACGTACTGGTTCGGATACAGGGAG
Source organism: Phycisphaerae bacterium (assembly GCA_002862325.1). Lineage (GTDB taxonomy): Bacteria > Planctomycetota > Phycisphaerae > Phycisphaerales > SM1A02. The sequence continues at coordinate 2,282 of PKCT01000149.1, read as the reverse complement.
GGCTTGTCGACGATCGTGCCGTCGGGGGTCGTCGCGGAATGCATCTCGATCCGACTGACATGGACCTGGCGTTCGTCGTAGAGCTCGTCGATCACCGAACCGGGCACCACCATCTGGATCCATCCGGTGTAGAGCCAGTCGGTGTCGACTCGATCGTGTTCGAAGTCCTCCGCGTGAATGTCGAGCGCATCGCACTTGACCCGGGCGTTGATGTCCTTCGAGATGAAGGTGGTCGGAAGGCCGGCCTCGTGCAGTTCGTGGGCCACCCCGAGGATTCGATTGTCGGCGACGTCGAGATCCAGCGCGAAATTGCGACCGCGATCGCAGCGGTGGATGCGGACCGATCCTCCGTGATCGTTCCAGGTCACGCCCTCGAAGAGACGTCCTCGACCGCGGAGCTCGTCGAGCGAGCGAATCACCTGTCGCGAGTTGCGTCCGGTCTCGTCGTTGTTCTTCTTGAACCGATCCAACTCCTCGATCACGGTCAGTGGAATAACCACCTCGTGTTCCGCGAACTTGAAGAGCGAGCTCGGATTGTGAAGGAGGACGTTGGTGTCCAGGACGAAGCTCTTCTTCACCCCCGATGCAGGGGAGACGCTCGCGTTCGTCTCCAGGTCGGGCTGGTCGGAGGTCGTATCCGTGGTCGGAAGAGCGGGTGAATCGACCGGTTGGCTCAATGCGGGCTCCTCTCGTGCACACCGAGGCGGGCGACCGTCGGATCCATCCAAATGAGCCCCGCCTGCTCACTGGAGACTATTCGCGTACGTTCGATTTGTCCCAATTGATCTTTAAAGATCGGGTTCGTTCCCCGGGGTTTTCGAAAATCGCGCTGGAAAGCCGTACCCTGCCCGCATGGCCACCAATACCCTCGAAGATCTCGTCGATGCGATGAATCGGATCGCCCCCTCCCATCTGGCGGAGGAGTGGGACAACGTGGGACTGCTCCTGGGGGAGCGTCGCAGCCCCGTCGCCAAGGTCCTCCTCTGCATCGATCTCACCCTGGACGTCGTGGACGAGGCGATCTCGAAGGAGGTGGATGGGGTGATCGCCTATCACCCGCCGATCTTCCAGCCCCGACGGCGGATCACCGACGAGGACGCCGGAGGTCGAATCCTCCTCGCCTTGTTGCAGGCCGGTATCGGCGTCCATTCCCCCCACACCGCCGCCGACACCGCCGAGGGTGGCGTCAACGACTGGTTGATCGCCGGCGTCGGAAGCGGCACCAGGACGTCGCTGTCGCCCGCAAGCTCCCTACCCGCGGGTGAGGCCTGCAAGATCGTCACCTATGCGCCGAGAACCGCGGTCGATTCCCTGCGACGCGGAATGTCCGCCGCCGGTGCCGGTCGTATCGGGAACTACGAATCCTGCGCCGTCGAGATCGAGGCGATGGGAACCTTCCGCGGCAACGAGTCCTCCAATCCAGCCACCGGCCAGCGCGGCCGTCTGGAACGGATCGAGGAGGTCCGACTCGAAATGGTGTGCGGTCGGGACGTGATGGCGGAGGCGATCGCACGCCTTCGCGAGTCGCATCCATACGAGGAGCCCCCCATCGAGATCTACCCGCAGCTCTCCCGACCGATCTCCACGATTGGCGCTGGTCGAACCATGATGCTCGAGGCGCCGGCGACGACCGCGACCGTCGCCCAGAGACTTCGGGACCATCTCAAGACCGACCGGATGACCGTGAGCGAGACGGCCCCGCGTCGGGAACATCGGCGAGTCGGGGTCTGCGCCGGAAGCGGCGCGGAACTTCTCGGCCCGGCCATCGAGCAGGGATGCACGTTGTTCGTGACCGGCGAGCTCAAGCACCACGACGTGCTCGAAGCGCGGGCCCGTTCGTGCGATGTGATCCTCGCCGGTCACACCAACACCGAACGGGGATGGCTCAAGGAGTGTCGAACGATGCTTCGCCGTCGGCTCCCGGACGTGGAGTTCGTCCTGAGCCGCGCAGACCGGGATCCGCTCAGGAACCTCTGATCCCCGCGTCCGCGCCTCGATCGGTTTCCAGTCTCTCCCGTCGATCGGCCCTCGACTCGCCGAACCACAGCCAGTGGGCCGCGGCGACGAGGTCGTCCACGATCACGAGGATCGCCGGCAGGACCAGAAGGGTGAGGAAGGTCGCGCTCATCAGTCCCCAGGTGATCGAGATCGCCATGGGCACGAGGAACCGGGCCTGGAAGCTCGGCTCGAGCATGAGCGGCGTGAGACCGAGCACCGTCGTCGTGGTGGTCAGCAGGATCGGTCTCAGCCGGCGTCGACCCGCCTCCACCAGGGCCACCTGC
>PKCT01000242.1 GCA_002862325.1 Phycisphaerae bacterium | reverse complement strand
TCTCAGGCCGAAATCAAGGGCGGGGGCCGCGTCCATGGGGGAATTCAGCGTCGCGATCATCGTGCAGAGATCGCAGTCGCCTCCGTCGTGATCCTGGGATCGGTCGTCGGCGGGTTCGCCGGATGCGTCATCATCGGAACCCGGCGATGCCGGTCCATGGTGACAGCACCCTCGATGGGAACAGGCGACGCTCACGGATCGACCATCGGCCTCCATGCCATCGACGGCCACCTCGACGGGACCATGGGCGACGGCGAGATGGAACGACTTGGCAGCCGAAATGCCCGCCACAAGCAACGTTACGATCAATGCCGGCGTCAGATTTAAGAGACATCTCTTCACATCCCGAGGGATGCAAACGGGTCTCGGCGTCGCGTGGCGGTTGAAGGGACTCATGGGGTGGGAAAAACAGGGACCGGAACGAGGTTCAGGGTACGGAAATTGACCAAGCGATGTCAATTAAGTTCCGTGAAACGATCGAATTCGGCGGTTCTTACCCCCTCCAGGGGGGTCTAGTCCCGGACCAGGCGTCGATACTTGATGCGGCTCGGGTTCACCGCCGCCTCGCCCAATCGCTCCCGGCGATCGTCCTCATAGCTCGACCAGTCCCCCTCCCACCATCTGACCACGCTGTCACCCTCGAAGGCCAGGATGTGGGTCGCGATCCGATCGAGGAACCACCGATCGTGGCTGATGACGACGGCGCAGCCGGCGAAGGACTCGATCGCGTCTTCGAGGGCCCGCAGGGTGTGGACGTCGAGGTCGTTCGTCGGCTCGTCGAGGAGCAGGACGTTTGACTCGCTTCTGAGCATCCGCGCGAGATGGACCCGGTTCCGCTCACCGCCAGAGAGGTCGTCGACGGACTTCTGCTGGTCGTTGCCGGTGAACCCGAAGCGGGAGACGTACGCCCGGCTGTTGACGGTGGCCTTGCCGAGCTTGATCTCCTCGTCGCCGTCGGCGATCACCTCCCAGATCGACTTGCCCGCGGGAAGCGAATCGCGTCCCTGCTCGACGTAGCCGAGCTTCACCGTTTCGCCGACGTTGAACTCGCCCGCATCGGGTTCGAGATCGCCGGTGATCATCTTGAAGAGCGTCGTCTTGCCGGCACCGTTGGGTCCGACCACCCCCACCACGCCGCCCGGCGGCAGCTCGAACTCCAGGTTGTCGAAGAGGAGCTTCTCGCCGAACGCCTTCGAGACCCCGTGGGCCTCGATGACCCGATCGCCCAGACGAGGCCCGGGCGGGATCCAGATCTCGATCTCCTTCAGCTTCTCCTTGCCCTCGTCGGCGAGCATCTTCTCGTAGGCCGAGATGCGGGCCTTGTTCTTCGACTGCCGCCCCTTCGGATTCTGCTGGATCCACTTCAATTCCCGCTGCAGCGCCTTGCGTCGCTTGTCCTCGCCCTTGGCCTCCTGGGCGAGTCGCGTGTCCTTCTGTTCGAGCCAGCTCGAGTAGTTGCCCTTCCAGGGGATGCCCTCGCCGCGATCGAGCTCGAGGATCCAGCCCGCGACGTTGTCGAGAAAGTACCGGTCGTGGGTCACCGCGATCACGGTGCCCGTATAGCGCTGGAGATGCTGCTCGAGCCAGGCGATGCTCTCGGCGTCGAGATGGTTCGTCGGTTCGTCGAGCAGCAGGATGTCCGGCTTGGTCAGAAGCAGCCGACACAAGGCCACCCGACGCTTCTCGCCACCGGAGAGCGTGTCGCACGTCTGATCCTCGGGCGGACACCGCAGGGCGTCCATCGCCTGCTTGAGCCGGCTGTCGAGCTCCCAGGCGTCGAGCGCATCGAGCCGTTCCTGCACCTCGCCCTGCTTCTCGAGGAGCTTCTCCATCTCCTCGGCGGTCATCTCCTCGGCGAACTTCGCGTTGATCGCCTCGAACTCCGCGAGGAGCGCCACCGTCTCGGACGCGCCCTCCTCGACCACCTCGCGCACGGTGCGGGATTCGTTGCGAAGCGGCTCCTGCTCGAGGTAGCCGATCGTGAACCCCTTGGCCATGTGGGTGTGGCCCTCGAAGTCGGTGTCGATCCCGGCGAGGATCTTGAGCAGCGTCGACTTGCCCGATCCATTGAGGCCGAGCACGCCGATCTTCGCGCCGTGGAAGTACGACAGGGAGATGTCCTTGAGGATCTCCTTGCGGTTCACCGTCTTGGTGACCCTGGCCATGGTGTAGATGATCTTCTCGGCATCGGCGGTGGACATGCGGATCGGCTCCTTGAGGGGACCGTCATAGGGTACCGGTCCGACGGGGCGGCCATCGACGTCGAAATGTCGACTTGAACCTGGAAAACCCGCGACCGCCGACTACGATCGAACGAGACTCCCGGGGGCATGTTCGGGGAAGCCATGGACGAGACGATCGAGACGACCGAGACGACCGGGGGAGACCGACGCGATCGCTCCACGACGTACGGCATCGTGTTGGCGGTGATCTTCTCGATCCCGGTGGCGATGCTGATCGGGACGATTCTGAGCGACACGCATGAACCCTCAGCCGGAACTCTGGCGGGGCTCACCGCCTCCATCGAGGGGCAGATCGCCGAAGTGGAGGCGTATGCACCGCCCCACTGCCTCGAACTCGAATGGCGTGCGATCGGCGCGTGCTGTCGCGAGGCATGGTTCGCCGGGAAGGGCACGGCGGACGACGCGTACCGGGCGGAGCAGGCGTGGAGCGCCGCCCGCATCGCGGAACAACAGCTCGCGCGCGCAGGCGACGCCTACGACCCCGCCCTCCCCGAGGGCGAGCGACTCCGGCCTTGGCGGGATTCGGACACGTTCCCCGACCTCGCGCTTCCAGATTGGAAGTGAGCGACTCCGGCGGCCGTACGTGGTGCTTCAGTCGCGTCCCGCGATCGGACGTCCTCGGAGACCGGCCCTGGCCGAAGACCGGGTGAGGCCCCGACTCATCTCCACCAAGAAGCGCGACCGCCGCTGGAGCTTCCATCTGGAAGCCCCGGCGGTGTCTGATAGCCTCCATCCGCCCGGAGTGATGCTTTGAAGAAGAAATTCATTTTCATCTTGGGGCTGCTCGCGACCCTTGTTCTTTACGCGGCGGGTCGCGCGCTCTATTGGAGGACCATGCAGGCTGCCGCGCGGGAACTGGAGTTGACTCCGCCTCACCACACGGTTGAGGTTGGCGTACCCCTCGCTTTCTGCGAGGTCAAAGCCACCTGGCACATACCGCCGGGCGCGCAAGAGGGATACGGCCAGTACAACATCACCATCGAAACGCCTCTGGGAGAAACCTCTCGGCGTGCGGCCTTCAACTATCAAGACGACAACGTCGTGCGGATCAAGCTCATCGGGAGCGGACCGCTCGTCGAGAGCGGGCCGCCGGAAACCGAGATCCTCAGGTTCACGATGGACGACCGCAACCGAATGGCAGACCCCTGACATGGTCGCTTCGTAGCGTCAATTGAGCAAGGCCTTCCCTGCTGGAGAGCTTCTCACCACACCGGATTGTTCGACCAATCAGCCCTGCGTTGCGCGACAGCGGAGCCTAAGCTTCCGTGAATGCGCCGGTCTGAGCTCCGATGAGCCGTACGCGGCAGGGATCTCTTGGATCGAGCCGAGAACGGCTTCATGAAAACCGGGCATCGACGAGCATCTCGATCTCCTCCGGATCCTTCCCCTGCTTCGTGAGGGCTCGACGGAGGACGTCCCTTCTCCGGGTTCTGGACTCGGCCTCCAGCTCGGCAAGTCGCTGGTCCCGACATTCGGGGCAGAAGAAGGCGTCCCTCCGGAAGTTCAGGAAGGACCCCCTCGCGTACGCCACCTTGTATTCATCGACGCGCTCGTTGTGCGTCACGGCGCACTTGATGCAGTCTTCCTCGAAGGGGTTCTGGTAGTCCATGGATCCGTAGTGTCCTCCATCCCCATTCCGCTGTCAGCGGGATTCGCTCGGGAGAAAACCCCAAGTTGGCCCGCTGCATCCATCTGTGCACCGCGGACGAACCGGAATGCTCGATTCCGAACTCTGGAGAAGGACCTCGTAAGGCGCTCTTGAGAGCCGTCAAGGGCGAACACAAATCAAACCGGCAGCGGCATGAGTACGGGCATGAGCGCCGGGAACACCGAGCCATCGAAGGACGCGTGCGGACCCCTCACAATTCCATTGTGGTGATCTTCTGGCGAGCAGCGTGCCTGGGCCTGCTG
>PKCT01000039.1 GCA_002862325.1 Phycisphaerae bacterium | reverse complement strand
GTCCGAGATGTCGAAGGCGAGGAATCTGACACTGGACGCGCCCGCCCGCTCGACCGCCGCCAAGCCGTCGGCTCCCGCGTCCAAGATCCGGGGGAGGATTACCCTCTGGCCCTGGCTCGAGCACTCGTTGACGCCCGAGCGGAGGAGGTCCCACACGATCCTGTACTTGAGGGACCCGTCCGGTCTGGTCTTCACCACGAGGCCCATCTTGTTCAGCGGCACGTGGGTGTGGCCCAACGCGGTCTTGACCTCGTCGAGGCTCTGGTACACGTCGGCCCACCCCCGCTCTGTCATCTTCGCCAGGAGGTCGGTGACAGCCTGCGGGTGTTCCTCCGTCGACGTGTAGTTCTCCCAGGCGGCCTCCGAGGCGTCCGTCGTGCGGGATTCCCTGGTGCGAAACGGCATCGAGACCATCACGGGAACGGCGACGTTCGTGGACGAACACACGATCGCGATCGCAGGCGCCGGAGAGGATCGGACGATCTCCGGACGGAACATCTTCATCGCGTGCGGTACGGAGGCCGCAGCCCCGCCGACGGGGCCGAGCGACGGTCGGACGATCCTGACCTCGGACGACATCCTGCAGCTGAAGGAGCTCCCGAACTCCATCGCGGTGGTGGGCGGCGGCGTGATCGGCGTGGAGTACGCGTCGATCTTCGCGACGGCGGGCGTGCAGGTCACGCTCATCGACCGTCGCGAGCGACTCCTCGACTTCGTCGACCGCGAAATCGTCGACGAACTCATGCACCAGATGCGCAAGGGGGACGTGACCTTCCGATTGGGGGAGGCGGTCGCCCGGGTCGAGGTGTTCGGCGAGGAGCGGCCGGAGGTCGATCTCGAACTCGAGAGCGGCAAGCGGATCGTCGCCGACTGCGTCCTCTTCTCGATCGGGCGAAGTCCGATCACCGGGCCGATGCGGCTCGAGCTCGCGGGCGTCGAGACCGACGAGCGTGGTCGAATCAAGGTCGACGACGACTTCCGAACCAACGTCTCCCACATCTTCGCCGGCGGCGATGTGATCGGATTCCCCGCCCTCGCCGCGACGAGCAGCGAGCAGGGGCGGGTGGCGGCCTGCCGCATGCTCGACGTGGACGCCGAGCTCTACGACGGAATCTATCCGTACGGCATCTATGCGGTCCCCGAGATCTCGATGTGCGGCAAGACGGAACAGGCCCTCACCGAGGCGAAGGTGCCCTACGAGGTCGGCGTCGCCCGATACCGCGAGACCGCCCGAGGCCAGATTCTCGGCGACGACACCGGCATGTTCAAGATGCTCTTCCATCGCGAGACCCAGAAGCTGCTCGGCGTCCACTGCATCGGCAGTCAGGCCACCGAGCTGGTCCACATCGGCCAGGCGGTGATCACCCTGGGCGGCGGACTCGACTACTTCCTCTGCAGCGTCTTCAACTACCCGACGCTCGCCGAGGTCTACAAGATCGCCGCCCACAACGCCGCGAACCGACTTCGCCACGCCCGCCGAAAGGCCGCCGACGAAGCGCCCGACGCACCGGTCATCTCCGCGGAGGTCCCTGAACGACACGACCCTCGCCCGGCCAGTCGAACGACGGAACGGGCGGAGACGTCCAAGCACTGATCGCCCCGCATCATCCCCGGGTGAGGATCGGACACCCACCGTTCGGAGAGATCGCAAGCGAATCGACCTGCGGCGTCTCGCAGTCGACGCAGGACTGGCCGCATCCATTGGTCGAACACCAGTGGCCGAACACCGACGGATCCAGGAAAACGCCGAGTCGAGCGCCGGATCGCGTCATGAAACGCCGCCTCCTCTCTCAAGTCCATCGCCGGAATCCCGATGGCGGCGACAACACCGACCGATATCGAAAGACCCCGAGATCCAAAACGACAATCGGCGTCCGTTCCAGGTGAACGGACGCCGACTGGATCGTGGCTTTCGATTCGATCAGTTGCGGCGACGCCGGCCGGCGAGCGCGGCGAGGCCAAGCAGCGCGAGTGCGCCGGGTGCCGGAACCACGGTGTAGGTCAGGTCCATGTTGGAGTTGGAGCCGTTGCCCCATCCGGGCTGGACGTCGGCCCCCATGGTGTCGATCAGTGGATCGCCGTTGCTACCGCCGGTCGAACCAATGTCGAAGACGAACGTGTCGCCCAGGGACAGGCCGAGGCCGGCGAGCGAGATCTCGTAACTGATGGTGTTGTTCGCGAAGTCGACGGACACCGAAGGATCCGCCCCGCTGTTCCAACCGGATCCATCGTAGGAGTACGACAGTCCTCCACCGCCGCCGTCGATCCAGCTGCCCATGAATCCGTCGATGCCGTTCGGGGTGTTGACCGACCGACCCCAGGGATTTGACGAGTCGCCTCCGTCGCCGTCGACGTCGATCATCATCACGTACTTGCCCCAGTCGGCATCGAGGTCGGCCACGACGATCGAGACGAACAGGTTGAGGTCGTCGTTGGTGATCTCGGCACTGACGATGTCGAGGTTGGGGTTGCCGGTGACGATGTCGCCGGCCGCATCCGTATAGAGATCCGCCGAAGCGGTTGCCGCAAGCGCACAGGCTGCGGTTGTCACGACAAAGCGATACATATCGAGGGTCTCCTTCTGGTACCTGGGAACGGCTTGGACGCGGGAACGTCCGTCCCAAAGTTAGAAGAGCGTCACCCCCAGTACAAGGATTTTCCAGCGATTCTTGGTACTCAGACGTTCAAACGATCGTTTGTTTTGGCGTCGAAGAGGTGGACGCCACCCGGTACCGGTTCCAGGCCGACGCAAACGCCCTCCTCGGGCATCGCGAGCGCCGGCCCTCGGTGCACGATCCGTTGCCCCCCCTCGACCTCGACGATCGCGTCGCCCCGATCTCCGTAACGCTCCACCGTGACGACATCGCCCGAGAGGCGATCGTTCCCCGCGTCGACGAGACGCCACGACTCGGGTCGAACGCCGATGGTGACCGGACCACGATGCCGAACCTTCTCGAGATCTGGCCCAGCGACCACGGCGCCAGCGGGGGTTTCGAAGATCGCGCGCCCATCGCGATCGACGATCTCGCCCTCGAGCATCGCCATCGCCGGACTTCCGACGAAGCCCGCGACGAGTCGGTTCACCGGTCGGGTGTAGATGTCCATCGGCGGCCCCACCTGCTGGACCCGACCTTCGTGCATCACGACCAGTCGGTCGCCGAGACTCATCGCCTCCTCCTGATCGTGCGTGACGTAGAGCATGGTCGATTCGAGTCGACGGTGGAGCAGTCGGAGTTCACTCCGCATCTCGACGCGAAGGCGGGCGTCGAGATTCGAGAGCGGTTCGTCGAAGAGGAACACCGCGGGATCGCGGACGAGGGCCCGCCCCACGGCGACCCGTTGTCGCTGGCCGCCGGAGAGCGCCTTGGGCAGCCGATCGAGCAGCGCCGCGATGCCGAGGCTGTCCGCCGTGGCGTCGACCTTCCTCGCGATGTCGGCCTTCGAGAGCCCCAGGGCCCGTCTGCGACGTTCGAGGCCGAAGGAGAGGTTCCTTCGTACCGTGAGATGCGGATACAGCGCATAGTTCTGGAAGACCATCGCCACGTCGCGATCCCGGGCCGGTACGTCGTTGACGCATCGATCACCGATCGAGAGCGTGCCCTCGCTGATCTCCTCGAGCCCGGCCACCATGCGAAGGGTGGTGCTCTTCCCGCAGCCCGATGGACCGACGAGGACGACGAACTCGCCGTCGGCGACCTCGAGATCGACCTCCTCGACCGCCCGGACCCCGCCGGGATAGACCTTACCGATGTTCTCAAGCGTCACGTGTGCCATGGAATCGTCCGTGTCAGCCCTTCACGGCGCCCGCGCCGAGTCCCTCGATGAACTGCTTCTGCGCGGCGAGGAATAGAAGGATGCAGGGAATCATGGTCACCACCGACAGCGCCATGAGAAGCTGGACGTCCTCCAGTCCGCCGAACTGCGTGCGGAACGCGTTCAGCGCGACCGCGAGGGTCGCCTGATCCTCCGAATGTAGGTAGATCAGCGGAAGCATGAAGTCGTTCCAGGTGAAGATGAAGGTGAACACCGCGGTGATAGCCGCAACTGGCCGGGTCAACGGCATGATGATCCGCCACCACGTCTCCAGCCAGCCGCACCCGTCGAGTCGAGCGGCTTCGAACAACGCTTCTGGCAGTTGCGCGATGAATTGACGGTACATGAAGAT
>PKCT01000002.1 GCA_002862325.1 Phycisphaerae bacterium | reverse complement strand
GCCGCCTTCGGCGGCGCGCGTCGGCCTCGAGCTGTACGACCTCGAGGTCGATCCGGGTGAGACCACCGATGTCGCCGGCGAGCATCCCGAGATCGTCGCCCGGATGTCGGAGGCCGCCGACGCCATGCGTGCGAGACTCGGCGACGGCCTGACCGGGGTGGAAGGGTCCGAAACACGCCGACCGCGCACGGTGCCGAAGGCCCGGGGGGGGACGCCTTGACGGTGGCTGCGCACGGATCGGTGCTCGTCTGCGGCGCGGGGCCGACCGGGCTGACGGCGGCCATCGAATTGATGCGTCGCGGGGTCGACGTCGAGGTCATCGATGTCGCATCGGAGCCGACGACCCTGTCGAAGGCGGCCGCGGTCTGGCGTCGGACGCTCGAGGTCCTGCACGGCGCGGTCCCCGCCGAGTCGTTCATTCGGCGGGGGCGAGTACTGCAAGGAATCCGACTCGAATCCTCCGATCAGGTGCTGCGGGAGGTCGAGTTCCCGGAAGTTTCATCCGTCTTCCCGCACGGGCTTCTTCTGCCTCAGTGCGACACCGAACAGATCCTCAGATCCAGACTCGAGGGGCTCGGGGTTTCCATCCACCGAGGATGCCGCCTTCGCTCGGCGAGGTCCGAGGACGATGGGGTCACGACCGAGATCGAGACGACCGATGGTGTCGAGACGCGTCGCTTCGAGTGGCTGATCGGTGCGGATGGCGCACACTCGACGGTACGGCACCTGCTCGGCGTCGCGTTTCCCGGCGAGGCGGTCCACCGGCGCTGGCTGCTCGCCGACTTCGACCTCGAGGAGCCGGAACCGGACGACAAGATCCGAACGGTTCTGGCGGATGAAGGCATGCTGGCGTTCTTCCCCTATGGCGGTGGGCGCTGGCGAGTCGTGATCGACGGCGGGCCCGTCGAACCGAACGCACCCCGATGCGACCCGGATCGAGCGGAGATCGAGGAGATCCTGCGGCGGCGGACCAACCGATCCCTGACGATGGGAAGGACCCACTGGCTGGCGGACTTCCGCGTGAGCGAACGTCAGGTCGAGCGCTATCGACACGGTCGGATCCTCCTCGCCGGCGACGCCGCCCACGTGCACAGCCCGGCGGGGGGGCAGGGCATGAACACCAGCATCCAGGATGCGATCAATCTCGCGTGGAAGATCGCCCTGGTCGTCCACGGTGCGAGTTCCGAATCGCTCCTCGACACCTACGACCTCGAACGGCATCCCGTCGCCGCGGGCGTCCTCCGCGACTCCGGTCGAATGCTCCGGTTCGCGATGAACCAAGGTCGGTTCATGCGGGCCATGAAGCGGCACGTCCTGCCCGCGATGCTCGGTTTCGGGTCCGTACAGCGGCATGCGATCCGTGGTCTCTCCGAAATCGGCGTGCATTACCACGGTGGGCCGCTCGCATCCACGACGAAGGACCGATGGATCGGCCGTCGATGTCCCGATGTGCCGTTCGGCAACGCGAAGACGATCTACGATCTTCTGCGCGACCCCCGACCGTGTGTCCTCGAGCTTGGAGCCGTGATCGACGGGCCACCAGCCGTCGTACTGGATCAGCCGGCGTGGAGGGGTTTCGACGTCCAATGGCATCGGGCGGCGGACGGTACCGGCGCGATCGCGGACGAGGCCTCCGAAATCGCAGGTGCGTTGGGCATCACGAGACCGAGTCTCGTAGTGATCAGGCCGGACGGCTATCTCGGGCCGACCGGCGCCTCGCTCGACGTGGCGTCGGCATGGGTCGATTCACTTCGCGGCCTTTGAGTCGGCCGGTCGATCAGTACGTGCTCTCATCCAGGATCGCGACCGCGCCGAAGAGCGGCCCCTCGCGGTCGATCTCGAATTCCACGAGGACCGCGGGGGTGGGGACTTCGGTTCGGAAGAATCCGCCCGCCACCGGTGTCTCACCCCACTGGTCGAAGTAGTCCCCGAACCAGGTGGTTCGGGTCTCCCCGACACCCAGGCGATCCAGATGCAGCATGTAGCGTTGGTTGACCCAGACGTCGACGTTCTCGAAGGCGAACGGTGACGCGTTGACCAGGATCAGATCTCCACCGGATCGAAGGGCCTGGATCTCGAGCATCTGGGTCGGAGGCCGGTCGATGGGATAGGGACGGGTCGCCTGGGCGGGATCGTACCGACGGCCGCTGCATCCGAGGATCAGCACGGAGGTCAGAACGGCCGTGACGCCGATCAGCGGGAGTGGAGGTCGAAGTCGAGACTCGGAGAACATGCGTCCAGTCTACCCGTCCATCCCGCCGTCGATGCCGCGTGGGCAGGTACGATCGTGGCATGAGCGTCGGCCTTCGCCCCGATGGTGTCCCGAGTCGCCTCCTCGATCGATCGATCGAGGAGATCGCCAGATCGTATCGACTCGATCCCCGGATCCCCGAGCTGGTACCGGGGTTCGATGCCCCCTTCTTCCAGGCCGGACTCGCGGGCTATTCCGATGGTGCGATGCGACTGATCGCTCGCCGCCACGGGTGCCCGTTCTGCGTCACCGAGGCTCTCCTCGATCGAACCCTGATCAACGGTGGAAAGGGGCGGCGGAAGGAAGACCCGGATCTGATCGCGTCCGAGTGCGGGATGGGCGAGATCGGCGACAACCAGGTCGCCGGTCTCGACGACCATCCCCTGGCCGGGCAGGTCATGGGGACGGATCCCGGTGAAATGGCCGAAGCGACCGCGATCCTGGTCGGCATGGGATACGACGTCATCGACGTCAACTTCGCGTGTCCGGTGAAGAAGATCAAGCGACGATCGCGCGGAGGTCACTTCCTCGCCAATCCCGACGATGCGATCGCCGTTCTGGAGTCGGTGCGGAATGCGGCGAGGGAGGTTCCGGTGTCGGTCAAACTGCGGCGTGGGTGGGACGACACGCCGGAGATGACCTCGTGCTTCGAACGGCTCTTCGATGCGACCTACGACCTCGGATGTGCGTGGGCCACGGTCCACTGCCGGACCGTTCAGCAGCGATACGTCGGGCCGGGTCGATGGGAGTTCCTGCGCGAGCTTCGGCGCCGGCATCCCGATCGGATCTTCTTCGGTTCGGGCGACGTCTGGACGGTCGACGACATCTTCGCCATGCTCGAGCTGACCGGTGTTTCCGCGGTCTCGGTCGCTCGCGGCTGCATCGGTCATCCCTGGATCTTCCGGCAGGCAAGGGAACTCCTGGAAGGTCGAGCTCCGACCGAGCCGACGCTCGCGGATCAGCGGACCACGCTGACCGATCATCTCGAATACGCGCGGGTCATTCACGGCGAACGGGTCGCCAGTCGGCAGATGAGGAAGTTCGGCATCAAGTTCGCGGCGCATCATCCCCGTTCCGCGGACGTGAAGAAGGCGTTCATCGCCGCGGAATCGATGGCTGCGTGGAGCGATGTCATCGATCGGTTCTATCCTCGATCCAAGGGCTGACGGGCGACGTCGGATCCACCAGTTCGAGATCGATCGTCCATGCACGCCCCGTCCCGGGCCCGTCCTCCTCCCAGCCAGGCATGCCGATCACCAGTCGATGTTCGGTCGGATCGGCGGCGAGCACCAGCTCTGCGCCATCCCCGTCGAATCCGACCACGTCGAGCCTGGGTTCGAATCCCTCACGATGAAGGACCCCGATTCTCACGCATCCATCCACTCTTCCATCCTGGTCCCGACGACCCGGAATGCTGAAGGCGATGATCGGAGCCATGGCGACGAGACTCGAGCCGAGTCCGCCATCGGGGCATCGTGGATCGAGGTACTCGCGATGTCGATCGTCACCATCGCCGGCGACGACGGTCACCACGCCGGAGCGACCGACCTCGGTCGTCGCTCGAGGGCTCCCGATGACGAGCCGCCGCTTGCAGAAGTCGACCGAGGTTCCCGTCCGGTCTCGTCGGCCGGGCCTTGCCCGAACAATCGACGACAGTCGATCGAACGGTGGTGTCGGTGTGAACCGATGCACGATTCCGGCGCGATCCACCTCGACCGCTTCCGGGCCGATCGGACTCCCTCCGATCTCGCCTACGACCAGGGCCGGACCGATCGCGAGCGAACTTCCGAATCTCCCACCCATCCTCGGTTCGACTGCGGCGAGTCGAGTGGTCGGTAGCGGCGGGTTCGACGACATGCTGAATACCTCGACGCGGCCAGCATCGATGATGCCGGCGATGTCCGCACGAGGCCCGCCC
>PKCT01000215.1 GCA_002862325.1 Phycisphaerae bacterium | reverse complement strand
GATCCGACGTGGTGACGCCTCCCCGTCGACGTCGATGAGGAAAACCTGACTCATCCGCAGTTCGGAAGAAACCGCCCGCTCCCCGAGGAAACCCATTCGATCGACGAGATGCGGGTTGTTCATGCGGGTGTTGCGATCCAACCAGGCACGAATCTCCGAAAGCGACCCGCCGGGATCGGCCTCGACATCCTCCTCCATCGGCTGCCCGGGACGCGTCGAGACCCAGTCGGGTCCACCCTCCTCCTCGACCAGTTCACGCAGCGGCACGCTGCTCGTCACGACCAGACGACGCCCGTCCGGAGACCACCGCGGCCTGGAAGCGCCGTGATCCAGTGCGGTGATCGGCGACGCCTCGCCTCCGTCGAGGGGAAGGAGCCAGATCTGACTCCGTGCGCGAGCATCCTCTCCCAGGGAAGACCGCACGAACGCGACTCGATCGCCGGTCGGCGAGACCTGCGGACTCGTATCCAGCCGATCGCCGAAGGTGAGCTGCCTCGGTTCAGCAACCGGGCCATCGAGTGGAACTCGAAAGAGATGACTTCGACGCGCGAAGTCGCCCTCCGCGATCGAGCCCTCGACCGCACCCGTCGGGGCGAACGATTCGACCGACACGATCGCGAACCCCCCGGTGGGCGAGACTGAGACGCTCCTGACCGTGCGCATGCGCAGCCAGTCGGCGATGCCGATCGGGGTCGGATCGCTGGAGGCCCAGGCCGATGTGGATGCGACAAACGCGATCCAGACGACTCGGAGGAACGCAGCACTTCTCATGATCCGAATCCAACGTGCATGACCAGCACCTTCTTCCGTCATACGGAGCAGCACCGGGTTCCTGGCCCCCGGTGCACGACATCGATCCGATCACAGACCGCCTTTCAGCGAAGCGCGGTCGATCAAACGCTGTGGTTCAGATGTTCTCGTCGATGGCCGCGGCGAGATCGGCCTTGCTCGAGACACCCACGAACTTCTTCACGACTTCGCCCTTCTTCAGGATCACGATCGTCGGGATCGACATGATGCTGAACTGCGCGGCGACCTCGCGATTCGCATCGACATCGACCTTGCCGACCTTCGCCCGGCCCGCGTAGTCCTCCGCCAGCTCATCGATCACCGGCGTCAGCATTCGGCAGGGGCCGCACCATTCGGCCCAGAAGTCCACGAGTACCGGTTGGTCGGATTCCATGGCTTCGGACTTGAAGTTGGCGTCGGTGAATTCGAAGACGGCGGTGCTGGCCATGGGTGTTCCTTCGGTGAGTCGAGTGATTTGGGCGGGATCCGGCGGCGGTCCACCGAGCGTGGGATTCTACCGTGTTCGGGGCCGCGAGGATCCCGGTTCGGCGGCCATTCGATGCCCCCGCACCGCCTCTCCGACCATCAACGCCCGCTGGTGTCCGGCGACATCGTGAACCCGTTGGACGAGCCCTCTGGGAGACCCCAGCAGGACCGCCGCGACCGCCGATTCAAGATCGCGATCCGCGGGATTGGTGGTATCGGTGGTCGCTCCCAGGAAACTCTTCCGGCTCAATCCGACGAGGACGGGCCGTCCGAGCCGAGTCAACTCGTCCAGACCCCTCATCAGCTCGAAGTTCTGCTCGACCGACTTCCCGAATCCGAACCCCGGATCGACCATGATCGACGCGGGCGCGATGCCTGTGGCCTCAGCCTCGCGAATCCGACCGGCGAGCGCCTCGGTGACCGCTCGGACCACGTCGCCGTACTCGGGTTCGGCGTCGTACCGGTCGCTGTACGAATCCAGATCCGGAGGTGCGAGGCGATGCATCAGAATGATGCCGACGTCCCGCTGCGCGATCAGCCGAAGCATCTCCGGATCCTCCGTTCCACCAGAGACGTCGTTCACCGCATTCGCACCGACCTCGAGTGCCGCAGCCGCGACCTCCGCGGAAGTCGTATCGACGGTGATCACCACGTCCCGTTCCCCCAGCGCCGATCGCAACGCGCTGACGACGGGGACGACTCTGTCGATCTGTTCGGCCGGCGCAATCCGTTCGGCGCCTGGTCGCGTAGACTCTCCGCCGACGTCGATGATCGATGCGCCGGCGTCGACGAGCGCGACTCCGTGCGATGCGGCTCGCTCGGGATCGAGGTGCAACCCGCCATCGCTGAAGCTGTCGGGCGTCGCGTTGAGAATCCCCATGAGACACCAGGGATCGAGGGACACGCACCGATCGGCCGCGACTCTCCAGGCATCGCACCTCACTCGACGGCTCCGTCCGGTCGTGCGAACTCCGCGATCGCGGCGCCGACCGACGCTCCAATCACTTCCGCGGGAACCACCACGCCCCAATCGAGTCTTCCTTTCTCGCCGCTCTGCTCGAGCGTCGTCGCGAAGGCGATCGGTGGCATCGTTTCCGGGAGTTTGGGGATCGAGTTCGCCGCGTCGGGGATCACCGACGCCACCTGCCGCGCGAGGCCGGCGAGACGTCCGACATCGAACATCGCCATGAAGCCAGGGTCCGCGGGAAGCCAGGCCGAGATCGAGGCGATCATCGGTTCCTCGGCGAGCGAGTCGACGCCGACCACCGAACTGGCCGTTCGCCCCAAGACGTCCGGGCGGCGGCTGAAGGTGACGATGTATTGGTCGTCGTAGGGGGACCCGAAGCCGGAAAGCCCCCGGGCGCCGTACAACATGCGTTCGCCGGTGAGCTGAAGGGACGCGTCACCCACCCTGGATCCCTCGGCTCGACGATCGGCCGGTGCGATCTCGGCCTTCATCGTGAACTCGTCCGCAACCCCCCCACTGCGCTGCTTGACGGTACGGGAGAACGTCGACTCGCGTTCCAGGGCACCGGACACCCCGTTCATCGACAAGACGATTTCCTCGATCGAATCTCGCACCGCCTCGGAACCATTTCGGCCCATCAATACGAGGGACGCGTCGTTGAGCATGCCGCCCATCGCCAGGCCGAGCTTGCTCGGACGCGCGATGAACGCGAGACCGCGGAGCGAATCGCCCAGCGACGTGAATGAGGCGTCGATCGGGAAGTCCAGATCGGTCGCCAACGACTGGAAAAGCTGGACCGCCGGCACCCCACCGAATCGGTCGAAGTTCAGGCCGATCGCCACGTAGAACGGCCCCGCCGGAAGCGGTGCGAACACCGACTTGCCCTCGGCGACGACCGTCCTCGAAAGGCGCGTCGTCTCACTGTCTTCGGCGTAGACCGTCCAACCACGAACCCCCAGCGCGAGCGCATCGGCGTTGACCGCCACCAGGATGTCCTCGGCCCCACCGAAGCGGGACTCGAGCGCCGTCTGGATGCGATCTGGGTCGACCGCGAGTTCGCCGACGGGGAGACCCGGCCGGTTCTGGGACGCCAAGCGCTGGGCCGCCTCCACCGAATCGCCGGTGATCCGCAACAACAGATCCGCGTCACCGAGGTCCGAGGCGATGCCCTCTCCATAGACGTCGAGGATCCGAGCTCGTCCGGCTCCGGGCTTCCAATCACCGACGAGTTCGGCACGTGGCGCGAGAAGCACGTGTCCGTCGACCGTGCGGAAGAAGAGGGATCCACCATCCCGAGTTCGAACGGCGTTCTCGGCCACCTCGGGATCGTCGGTGAAGTTTCCGGTGAGAAAGCGGTCCGCATCCTCGACCGGAATGGCGACCACGCCCTGACCTTCGAGGAGATCCTCCGTCGTGGGGGACCAGACCGCGAGCGCACCCCGCTCGTCGAATCCAACCGCCATCCCGAACTGGGAGACCAGGACGTCGATGGGCCGGCCAGCCACCGCAAGTTCGGGACGATCGGCTCGGTCGATGAGATCGCCGAGATCGGCGTTCAAGCGCGAGAGGCTGGGGCTCACCATCCAGGCCACGGCGTCGTCCGGCACCAGTTCGAGGACCTCGTCGAGCGAATCGCCTCGAACGGAGCCCGGAGCGACCGTCGCCATCAGCAGCGAGAAACCACACGCGAGCGCGACACGGTGAACGGAGTGAGACCAACGATTCGACGTCATGGGAGTCCTCCAAAGCCCGTACTCTACGTCGACTCGGCCATGTCCCAGCTCCTTCCCAACATTTCCGCGCTCGCTCTCGTCGTCGGGCTGTCGATCGTGGCGAACATGGCGTTCAGACGCCTGGGATTCCGCCAGGGGAGCATTCTCGCGGGCCTGCTCGCGGGAATCCTCTGCGGCCCCACGGTCGCGGGTCGGATCGCACCGGAATC
>PKCT01000066.1 GCA_002862325.1 Phycisphaerae bacterium | reverse complement strand
GGTCGCCGCCGCGATCGCCGACATGCTTCCGACGATCAGACTCTCCCTGACCGGCGGCTACGGAAGTTCGCAGTGGTCGTCGCTCTTCGACGAGACGATCTGGAGTCTGACCGGCAGCCTCCTCCAGCCCGTGTTCGACGCCGACCGACGAGGCGCGGAGGTGGAGCGGAGACGCGCCATCCTCCAGGAGACCCTGGACGTGTTCGGGGAACGTTTCCTGGTGGCGTTGCGAGAGGTCGAGGACGCCGTCGTGCGCGAGAATAATCTTCTCGATCTTCTCGAGCAGGTGCAGTCCCAGATCGACGTGGCGGAGAAAACGCTGGAGGAGAGCCGCCTGCTGTTCGCCAATGGTCAGATCGAGTACCTCGACGTGATCACCGCCATCCAGACGCTGCAGCGTCTCCAGCGGCAGGAGGTGACGGTGGAACGCTCGATCCTGACGAATCGAACCGCCCTCCATCTCGCGATCGGCGGGCGATGGACCGAAGACCTGCAACCGCCGCCGCCTCGACAGGCCGCCAATTCCGGACCCGCATCGACGGAGACCGACGCATGAGTGCCCCGCCCCCGAAACCGATCAGACTTCTGATCGCCACCCTTCGCGTGCTGCTGCCCGTCGTGGTGCTCGCGGTCTCGGTCGCTGGTGCGATGATCCTGCTCTCCTCGCGTCCCGAGGCGGAGCGAACGGACGTCGAGATGCGTCGGACCCTGGTGGAGACGATCGTCCCCAACGCCGGAACGCAGTCGATCGACATCATCGGATACGGGACCGTCGAACCCCATCGCCGGCTCGCGGTGCAGCCGCAGGTCGGCGGCCAGGTGATGGAGCTGAACGACGCGGTGCGTGCGGGTGGGATCCTTCGGGCTGGAGACACGATTCTCCGCATCGATCCCCGGGACTACGAACTCGCCGTGCGGCAGCGGGAAGCGGACGTGGCGAACGCCGCGGTCGCGCTGCAGCTGGAGGAGGCGCGTGGCCTGGTCGCGGCGAGGGAATGGGAACTCCTCGGGGAATCGATCGAGACCTCCGAACTTGGACAACGCCTCGCCCGCCGTGAACCGCAGAAGGTCGAGAAGGAGGCGATGCTCGAGGCATCGAAGGGCCGGCTCGAACAGGCGGAACTCGACCTGGAGCGAACCACCGTGCGAACCCCGTTCAACAGCATGGTGCTCGAGGATTCCATCGAGATCGGGCAGGTCATCTCCTCGCAGACGCGGGTGGCGACGCTGGTCGGCACCGACCGCTTCGACGTCATCGTGGCCATTCCACTCGACCAGCTCCCGCTCTTGAAAGTCGATCCCAGCGACCCGGAAGGAGGTTCGACCGCCCAGGTCATCCAAGAACTAGGCGAGGGCCAGACGGTGGTCCGCGAAGCACGCGTGGACCGCGTGATCGGCGAAGTGGAACGGGCCGGACGCCTGGCCCGGGTCCGCGTCCTGGTCGAGGATCCGCTCGGTCTCGAGGACGGTACGGCGTCGGTGCCCCTGCTCGTCGGAAGCTACGTGCGGGTTCGCATCGCCGGCCC
The DNA here is from genome assembly GCA_002862325.1 of Phycisphaerae bacterium. Taxonomy (GTDB): domain Bacteria; phylum Planctomycetota; class Phycisphaerae; order Phycisphaerales; family SM1A02. The sequence continues at coordinate 2,675 of PKCT01000066.1, read as the reverse complement.
CGAGGTCGACGGCGTGGTCGAACTCCCCCGGGCCGTGATCCGCGACAACGACAGCGTGTGGATCATGGACGCCGACGACGAACTCCAGATCCGCTCGCTGGACATCGTGGACGGTCGGCCTCAGACCGTCCTCGCCCGACTCGAACTCGGTCCGGAAGAGGAGATCGTCACCAGCCCGCTTCCGGTGGCCATCCCCGGGATGCCGCTCGAGCGCCGCGACGCCGCGGGCGAGCGCGGCACGAATCCCGAGATGGCCATCACGTCGGAGTCCGGTTCATGACCGACACGGCGAACCGACGCGGCGTGGTGGCCTGGATGGCGGGCCATCCCGTCGCTGCGAATCTCCTGATGCTGGGGCTCGTCATCGGCGGTCTCGTCATGGCCTTCCGCGTGAAGCAGGAGGTCTTCCCCGAGTTCACCCTCGACGTGGTGGGCGTATCGGTCCCGTACCCGGGCGCGAGTCCCGAAGAGGTCGAGGAGGGAATCGTCGTCGCGGTCGAGGATGCGGTACGCGGACTCGACGGCGTCAAGCGAGTCACGAGCACGTCCAGCGAGGGGCGTGGATCGGTCAGCGTCGAGATCCTGCTGGGCGCAGATCCGGATCGCGTCGTGCAGGATGTGAAGAACGCCGTCGATCGCATCACCACGTTTCCCGAGGAGGCGGAGCGCCCCACGGTGAACCTGATCGAGAACCGGAATCTCGTGATGAATCTCGCGGTCGCCGGCGAATTCTCCGAAGCGACGCTACGGGCCACCGCGGAGAAGCTGCGGGACGACCTGGCCACCCTCGAAGGTGTCACCCAGGTCCAACTCGGCGCCTCCAAACCGCTCGAGATCGCGGTCGAGATTCCCCAGGCGACGCTGCGAAACTACGGACTGACCCTGCAGCAGGTCGCGGACGAGATCCGTCGCGCGGCCCTGGATCTCCCCGCGGGGAGCCTGAAGACCGACGCGGGCGAGATCCTGTTCCGGACCACGGAGCGCCGGGATGTCGGAACCGAGTTCGGCGAGATCCCGATCATCTCGAACCCCGACGGATCGACCGTCCGACTGGCCGACCTCGCGATCATTCGCGACGGCTTCGCGGACCTCGACCTCGAGCCGGGCTTGAACGGTCTCCCCGCCGCCACCCTGGAGGTGTACCGGGTGGGCGATGAGACGCCGCTTTCGGTGTCCGCCGCGGTCGGCGACTACATCGAGACGTTCAGGTCGCAGGTCCCGCCTGGGATGTCGGTCGAGATCGTGCGCGACGATTCGATCGTCTACCGCGAACGCATCCAGCTGCTTCTCCGAAACGCGATGCTGGGGCTGGTGCTGGTGCTGCTCATGCTCGGGCTCTTCCTGGAACCGCGTCTGGCGTTCTGGGTGATGCTCGGAATTCCGATCTCGATCCTGGGTTCGTTCCTGTTCCTCAGTGGAACCAACGCATCGATCAACATGATCAGCCTCTTCGCATTCATCGTCTCCCTCGGGATCATCGTCGACGACGCGATCGTGGTCGGCGAGAACATCTACGAGAAACGTGAGAAGGGAATGCCCGCGCTCGACGCCGCGATCGCCGGAGCCCGGGAAATCGCCGGCCCCGTCACGTTCGCGGTCCTGACCAACATCGTCGCCTTCACGCCAATGCTCTTCGTCCCCGGCGCCAGCGGGAAGCTCTTCATGCAGATCCCGGCGGTGGCGATCAGCGTCTTCCTGGTGTCCCTCATCGAATCGCTGCTCGTCCTCCCCGCCCACCTTTCGCACGATCCCCGCCCCAGCCTCTTCTGGCGCATCGCCGGCATTCCCAGTCGGCACTTCGGAAGAGGGCTTGAATGGGCGATCGAACGCATCTACGCACCGGTCGTGGACGTGGCGGTTCGTCATCGCTACACGACGATCGCGGTCGGAGTCGGCATGCTGATCCTCGCCCTCGCGGTGCTGGGGAGTGGTCGACTTCCCTTCACTTTCCTTCCCGCGATCGACGCCGACTTCGTGCGGGTGAACGCGCGGCTCCCCCTGGGAACGCCGGTCGAACGTACGCGCGGCGTCCAGGATCGACTGCTGTCGACCATGGCGGAGATCCTGGACGCTTCGGGCGGCGCCGAGATCGCGGAGAGCGTGTACACCGTCCTGGGTGGTCGAGTGGGCGGATTCGGACCGGTCGCGAGAACCAGCACGAACGGAAGCCACCTGATGGGCATCCAGCTCGAGCTCGTGCCGGAGTCGCAGCGGAACATTTCGGCGACCGAGTTCGCCCGGCGCTGGAGAAACGCGGCCGGCGACATCGCGGGAATCGAGAACATCACCTTCACGAGCGAGGTCGGCCGAGCCACCGGGGCCGCGGTCGATCTGCAGCTGAGCCACCGGAACACCCAGATCCTCGAAGCGGCGAGTCTGGATCTCGCCGAACGTCTGCGGAGCTTCACCGGCGTCAAGGACATCGACGCGGGAATCGCACAGGGCAAGCCCCAGTTCAACCTCGAGCTCACCCCGGAGGCACGCAGCGTCGGCCTCACGGCGACCGAACTCGCGAGGCAGACGCGCGGATTCCTCTACGGCGCCGAGGCGCTGCGACAACAGCGGGGACGAGACGAGATCAAGGTGATGGTCAGACTTCCCGAGTCGGAACGACGAACGCGCTACACGATCGAGAACGCCGTGCTCCTGACCCCCGCCTCGGACGGGTCGAAGCT
>PKCT01000289.1 GCA_002862325.1 Phycisphaerae bacterium | reverse complement strand
GACGACGAGACGCCACTCGGCGAGGGGCGCCGCCGTGTAGACGAGGACGGCGCTGAGGTAGAGCAGCGCAGCCACCGACGCCTGTCCCCGCTCGGGCAGCCGCAGCTGCGCCATCGTGAGGGAGACCACGATCGAGAGCGCCGCCGAGAGGAAGTTGACCGCAGCCAGCTCGTCCGAGCCCCACCCGAAGGTGGAGACGGCGATGGGCTGGAAGGTAGCAGTCACGCCTGCGTTCATCGACACCTCGAGCAGCACGTACCCGCTGCTCGATGGGCGTGGCGAGCTGCACTCGAGGGTGCCATGTGCCACGAGACGCGCCACGACCAGCGCGCTCTCGCCGCCAAACTTGCAGTGCGCCTCCGCCGTCTCAGCGAAGCCGCTGCCATACACGGTGACCACCGTCCCGCCACCAAGGACGCCGACCGCGATTCGAAATGGCAAGGTGTCGGGATCCCGTGCAATCAGACCGGGAAGACCTATTCCAAGATGGACCTGCGCTGTCTCCCGGTCGATGCAGCAACCGCCACCGCGTGCCGGACCGGCAGGCTCTGGAATCGTGACTTCGCCCTGCCAATCCGCGAGTCCGTTCGCGAGATGGTCGACGACGCGATCGTGATCGACATCGCCCGCGATCGCGAGAATCGACCCCTTGGGCGTGCAGATCCGATCCCAATGGGCCGCGAGTCGGCCACGGTCGGCGCCACGGAGATGATCCTCTACACCGAGGCCATGGCGATCGAAGGGGGGTGGGTATCGAACTTCGTCGAGCCGGATCGCCGTGAGGTGCGCGGGATCGTCCTCGAGCCCCTCGAGCTCCTGCAGACACAGCGCCTTCACCGCATCGAGCGCATCTTCGGGGAACATCGGTCTCCGAAAGAGGTCGATCATGAGATCCAGGAGCGTGGTGACATGCTCGCCGGGAACCGTGGCCGAGATGCGCTGGTGGTAGGTGTCCGCGACCACGGAACGACGCGCTCCGATGCGATCCAGTGCATCCGAGAATGCACGGCTGTCACGCGAACCAGCCCCTCGGAGGAGGTATTCCGACAGCAGGGTTCCCCAGCCGTCGCCGTGCTCGGGCGGATCGTGTGCCGTTCCGCCCGGGACCAGCCAGGCAAAACTTGCCGATCGTTGCGCCGGATTCTTCTCGGTCACGAGCTCGAGACCGTTTTCGAAGGTGGTGCGTCGAAGTCCGGGAAGAACATCAATCATGCGGGAAGCCTACTTCGAACAACTCGGGGATTCCCGTTTCCGAGACTCGGAAATGCAATTCATCCAGCCCGATTCCTTGCCTTCGCGATTCCGGGATTGGAGACTGAAGTGGCAATTCGGGGGATGAGGCCGTGATTCGGCGGCTTCATGGCGCCGCGGAGAGCGCGACATGGGATGGAATGCCCGTCTCATCGTGATCGCGGTTGGCTTGGCCTCCGTGCCCATGGTGGAATTCGCCGTGGATCTCGTGAATGAGGACGAGAATGTCGTCGCCCGGTCCCGACAGGCCCGAATTCGGCTTCTTCAGGAGATCCGGCTCCGAAGCGCACTCGATGACGCGCCGGTGACCGAATCGGGTTGGACCACCAAGGTGTCCAAGAACTGGTTCGGATCGCCACCAGCACCCCCCTGGTGGGTCGAGCATGAATTCGAGTGGTTGGAGGTCGCATCGGATGCGGAGGCCCTGATGCAGGATCCACCCAATCGGATGCTGCGGATTTCGAGCGATGCGGTGTGGTGGTACAACCCAACGCTGGGTGTTCTGAGAGCTCGGGTGCCGCGTCAACGCGACGATCTTTCGAGCTACGAACTCTACGCTCGCGTCAATCACTGACGCCTCTACGCCGATTCTGCCCAAATCGGCTGCCGAGAACATCTCGAACCTTTTTTGTCAAGGCCCTTCCATACGCCTCCCGATATAGGTACAAATTTCTTGCGAGTGGGCGCGTTGCGCCGTCCGCTCTCTCCGACACTCCGACTGCGCAACTAATCAGGAGCCATTCCATGGCCACGAAGAAGCGAGCGACCCGCAAGAAGGTCGCCAAGAAGACGGCCCGTAAGAAGGTCGCCAAGAAGACCACGCGTAAGAAGGCTGCCAAGAAGAAGACAGCCAAGAAGAAGACCACACGCAAGAAGGCAGCCAAGAAGAAGACCACGCGTAAGAAGGCCGCCAAGAAGAAGACCACGCGCAAGAAGGCAGCCAAGAAGAAGACCACGCGTAAGAAGGTCGCCAAGAAGAAGACCACGCGCAAGAAGGCAGCCAAGAAGACCACGCGTAAGAAGACTGCCAAGAAGAAGACGACCCGCAAGAAGGCCGCCAAGAAGAAGACCACGCGTAAGAAGGCAGCCAAGAAGAAGACGACCCGCAAGAAGGCCGCCAAGAAGACCACTCGCAAGAAGGCACGACGCCGGTGAGTCTTCCGGCGGGTCGATTCGCTGACCCGTCAAAAAAACACGTTTGCCCGGGATCCATTTGGATCCCGGGCTTTTTTTCGTCCGAACGGTATCCTGTGGTCGACATGGAGAATCGTCCACGTTCGATCTGAGACGTTTGGAGAATCCGTCCGATGGCCCATATCATCGCTGAACCCTGCATCGGTACCAAGGACACCGCATGCGTGGAGGTCTGCCCTGTCGACTGCATCCATCCGACCACGGACGAAACCGACGCCGGCGACGCGGAGCAGCTGTACATAGATCCCGACACCTGTATCGATTGCGGCCTCTGCGTCGATGAATGTCCAGTCCAGGCGATCTACCCCGAGGAGGATCTGCCGGAGGAGTGGACGAAGTACATCCAGATCAACGCCGACTGGTACAAGAACAACGGATGATCGGAGCCGTCCAAGACTCCACGCCGATGGACGATCCGGAACCGATAGTTCCTCGAGTCGATGGGTCACGACCGACCCTAAGTCCGGCAGACCTCGACTCGACCGCCTAGACCGACGACTGACTTGGAAGAAAACCGCCCCGCGGTCTCGCATGGAGACCACGGGGCGCCCTTGTTCCCACGCTCTTCTCAAGCGGGATCGTCCGGTTCAGCCCGCTTTGCGATACCGCTGCGGCGCGTCGATCTCCTCACCGAATCCGAGCCGGCTCGGCGCATCCGCCGCCTCGGTCCAGTCCTGGACCTTGCCGCTGAAGTTCAGCTCGCTGGTCGCAGTCTTCCGGTAGCCGAGTCGTCGGACGACCTCCAGCACGTCGGTCCAGGTCGGAAAATTGACGCCGTTGGCTCGCTTGAACGAATCGATGGCCTGCAGGAACATCTGCTGCTCCTGACTCATCTCGCCCTCTTCGGCTGATCGAACAAAGTCGCTCAACCGGCGACCGACGCCGCGACGACGATCGAACTGAGCATCCGAGGTCCGTTCGACCGAACGGCGATCGTTGCCGGACCTGCGATCCACGACGCTCTCGTCACCGTGCGACGAACCAGATGGCTGCTGCTGGGACATGACTTCCGCCTCCCTGGGATACGACCGGCCTCACCGATGGAGATGTGACGGCGGGCTACACTGCTCGGCGACACATGCCGGATTCTTCCCGTACCGTTCACGAATCGGATGACGACGACCCCTTCCCAAAGTTCGACCGCCGAGAGCAGCGCACATCGCGATCGACCTGTGCCGTTCAATTGGGCTGCGCTGGTTCTCGGACTTCTGGTACCGGGTGGCGGCCACTTCTTCCTGGGCCACCGGGATCGAGCCATCAGGATCTTCCTCGGCTTCGCCCTTCTCTGGGGGACCGGTCTGCTCGTCGGGGGGTTCGGCAGCGTTCGGACCTGGAATCCAACCTACGTCAACCCCGCCGCCGGCGGCGGGCGGAACCTCTGGTTCATCCCTCAACTCGGCGCGGGTCCGATCGCACCCATCTGCGCCGCCCTCGATTCGTCGCTGATTCAGAACGCTTCGAAGGAGGATCGGATCGACATCACGCTGAACGCTCCCGGACGCCCACCCGGCACGGCGTATCGATACACCGCCGTCGGGCACGCCGCCGACTTCGGGACGCTCTTCTGCGCACTCGCCGGCCTGATGAACATCGCGGTCGCCCTCGACGCCGGACGAAGACCGGCAGAGGATCGACGCTCGAGGAGCGGCTCTTGACCACCTCATCGCTCATCGTGGGATGGAGAGATGGGATATCCCACGACTGGTGCCACCTAGGATGCCTCCCAGATGTGGGACTTTCATAAAAAAAACGATTCTG
>PKCT01000116.1 GCA_002862325.1 Phycisphaerae bacterium | reverse complement strand
ACCTTGGATCTGATCATCGATCGCCCCGAAGAGCTCCCGACCTTCGCCACGGTGCCCGTCGAGTCGGACGCGCCCTGGTGGATTCGAGAACATTCCGACGGTCGCCTCGGTCTTCTCGGCGAGCATCGTCCCGCCGATTCGACCGAGGGTGTGCGCCCGTCGTCCACGACGCTGGGTCTCGTCTCCGAACAGGTGGCTCACGGCGTCCTGCCGGATCGATTCAGCGTCGGAACCACGCTCCTCGACGCCGACCCGCTCTCGACGCGATCTCCGAGCCGTGCCGGAGTGTTCGCGGCATGGGGATGGGAACCGCGCCCGGGCCTGATCATCCAGCCGGGCGTGGGGTGGTCGGTCGATGCGGCCGGTGATGCCGAACGCACCACGCTGACCCTCGGCTTTCGCTTGGAATTCTGAGCTCGCGACGACGACGACGCGTTGCCGGAGGATCTATCCTGCGTCTTTACCAGGAGCCTCCCGTGGCCGAATCGGAACCTTCGGATCGTCCCAAACCCCAGTATCGCTCGGCCCGCGCCTCGGCCCGACGCCCCATGCTGGGGCGCCTCCTGCTGGTGATGGCGGTCGTCCTCGGTCTCGCCGGAATCGGCATGGCGATCTTCGCGCCCTGGAACGATCTTCGGCAGACCCGGAACCAGATGCAGAAGCGGCTGAGCTCCGAGACGCCCATGCGATTCGTGGTTCCCGGAGAAGCGACCCTCGAACTTCCCGCCGGCAAGGCCTTCGTCTCCTATCTCACCGACACCGAATGGGAGGGGACGCGATTCATCACCTCCTCGGAGCTCGTCTTCGAGCTGACGGTGACCGACCCGGCGGGCAATCCGATCGCGGTCGAGTTCGAACCGACCCATCGGGCGAATCTTCCATCCTCACGTCCAGGACGATCCGCGACGGCGGTGCTCGTCGGGGCGGTGGACATTCCCCGGACCGGCCCCTACGACGTGAAGCTCGTGCTCGGCGAGAAGGAGTCGAGTCAGGCGGTCGCCGACGTCTTCGTGGTCGAAGAGGCGGAGGCCGAATCCCTCGAGCGTGCCCTCGGACCGGTCATCGGTGCGATCTGCGGATTGGGTGGCGCGGTCGTGCTCGGGATCCTGGGCGCAATCACGATCTGGCTCGAGAAACGGGCCGCGATGGCGTTCGCGCCGCCTCAATGATCTCCGATCGAACGGGCGAGCAAGGTCGCCGGATGGATGGCGTCGCGGGCGTCGACATCGTGGCACTGCTGCCGGCAGCTGGTCCCCGCCGCGACCAGATCGCCCTCCCCCTCTTCGAGAAGACGATCTCCCAGCGACTGCGCGTAGATTCGGCGTGAGAGCGTCGCGTTCTCCGCGAGGTGCCCGAACGAACCGGCCATACCACAGCATCCGGAGTCGAGAAGTCGCGCGTCGCGGGCCCCGCATCGTTCGAGCAGCGTCGCCATGACGGACCGCTCGAGCTTGGCGTGACAGTGCTGATGCACCACCACGCCATCGGGCAGATCGATCTTCGGCGTCCGGGGGTGTCGCGACCATGCCCGTTCGAGGAAGCCCTCGATCGACGCGGTTGCAGTGGCGATCCTGCCCAACGCGTCGGGGTCGGCGTCGGTGTCGAGCTCTTGCCACTCTTCCTGCAACGCCGAGAGACACGACGGCTCGAGAACGATCAAGGCCTCCGCGCTGCACGACGCCAGGCGTCGATCGAGCGCCCCGGCCGCCCGATGCACCAGCTGCCGGGCCTCCTCCAGCAGTCCCTGCGAGATCTGCGGCCGACCACAGCAGCCCTCCAGTCGCACCCGTTCCACCCGCCAGCCGAACGCATCGAGCACGCGAGCCGCATCCTCGAGGATCCCCGGCTCCAGACTCGCGGTGAAGCAATCCTCGAGCAGGGCCACCACCGGTGCCTCCGCCGTCGCGTGACGACGTCGGGGAAGAGCCGCGGCACGAGGCGCCGGACGCGGGATGGGCCTCGCGGGGTCGAGCCCCAGGAACCGGGTCATCGCGAAACGAACACCGGGAAGCGTCATCGCGAAGCGCGAGATCGATCTGAATCGGCCCGCCCGCTGGAGATGCAGACCCGCTCTCCCCAGCATCCGATGGCGCCACGTGGTCGCCCGTCCGCCCGTCGACTGGGCCAGATACTCGCTCTTCAGCTTCCCGAGGTCCACGTTGCTCGGACACTCGTGTCGACACGCCTTGCACGACAGGCAGAGCGACAGGGTTTCCTCGACATCCGCCCGTCGCCAGGGATCGGCGCCGCCGAGACGTCCGCTCAAGGCCAACCTCAACGCGTTGGCCCGTCCGCGGGTCGAGTGGTTCTCGTCGAGAAGCGCCCGATAGCTCGGACACATCGCACCACCTTCGTGTCGTCGGCACAAGGCGTTGCCGTTGCAGCGTTCGGCCTCGGCCAGCGGCCCGTCTCCATCCCACCGGTAGAACCAGTTGCCCTTCGGCACGTCGCCCTCCCGGTCGACGCGGAGATCGTCGAGTGGGGCACGATCACCGGTCTTGTTTCCGGGGTTGAGGATGCGGTGGGGATCGAACAGTCTCCGAACCGCGCCGAAGGCCTCGTCGATGACCGGTCCGTACATGTCGGCCACGAGATCGCCGCGAATGCGTCCATCACCGTGTTCACCGGAGATTGAACCGCCATGGGCCCGCACGAGATCGAGGGTCTCCCGTCGAAGCTCGAGGAAGCCGTCGCGATCGTGACGGCTGGAGAGATCGATGCGGGGACGGACGTGAAGAAGGCCGACGGAGGCATGTGCGTAGAAGACGCCCTCCCATCCGTGTCGCCTGATCAAGCCGTCGAACTCGCGTTGGAAGGTCGGAAGCGTCTCCAGCGGCACTCCGCAGTCCTCGAGTCCGGGCATGGGTTGACGGGGACCATCCGGCTTGGAGATGAGTCCGAGCCCGGTGGTTCGAATCGCCCACAACCGTCGTTGCTCGCGCGGCTCGTCGATGACCCGTGCACGCTCCGCGGGAAGCCCGAGGGCCGCGAGGGAGTCGTGGGCGGAGGTCTTGGCCGCCCCCACCTCGTTCCCGTGGTACTCCACGTAGAGAACCGCACCTGGCCGACCTCCATCGATCGTCGGTAGAAGCGCGACGTCGTCGCGGAAGACCGCCTGGGCGGCCGCGGCGTCGATGATGAAGGCGTCCATGAGCTCGACCGCCGCGGGTTTCGTCGCGACCAGCTCGGGCACGCGGGCGCACGCGGCGGCCACGTCGGAGAACGCGAGCATGAGAAGCGTGCGTTCCACGGGGAGTTCGACGAGCCGCACCTTGGCCGCGGCGGTCACGGCGAGCGTGCCCTCGCTTCCGCTCAGGAATCGGGCGAGCTCGACCCTTGGGGAGTCCTCCGAGAGCGTGTCGAGCAGGTCGTCGAGTCGATAGCCACCGACGTTCCTCGGGACCCGGGGGAACCGCGACCGGATCTCGTCTTCCAGGGGCCGGACGACCTTCGCGAGTTCCATGGCCAGTCGCTCCGCCCTGGTCGCGGGCTCGGTGAGGACCGGGTGGGTCGAAACTCGTTCCATCGTGCCGTCGGCGAAGACGGCGTCGATCGCGAGCACGTGTTCGTCCGTCATCCCGTGGACGAGCGATCCACTTCCCGCGGAACTGTTTCCGATCATCCCTCCGAGTGTCGCATGGGTCGAGGTCGAGACGTCCGGACCGAATCCGAGCCCGGACCGTTCGAGTCGGCGACGAAGGTCGTCGAGCACGAGCCCGGGCTCGACCCACGCCGTCCGGTCGTCGACGTCGATCTCGCGGACCGCGTGCAGATGCCGGGAACAATCCAGGACCACCGCGACGTTGACCGTCTGACCGGCCAGGCTCGTCCCAGCCCCTCGGGGGACCACCGGAACCCCCTCTCGATGACACCATGCGACGGCACGAGCGAGGTCGTCGGCGTCACGAGGCGACACCACCGCGAGCGGCAGGACCTCGTACGGCGACGCGTCGGTCGCGAAGAGGCCGCGGGTGAGCAGCGACCCGTCCACCTCACCGCGAACCACCTCGCGCAGTCCGAGGACGACGCGTTGCAGTTCGGGACGATCCGGCGCGGTATCCAGGACGGGAAGTCGCATGGTTCGATCTTAGTCTTCCCGCCGCCAAAAGAGGAAACCGCCCCGTCCGAAGACGAGGCGGAAAGCCACCAACCGGACTCGAACCGGTGACCTAAGCTTTACGAAAGCTTCGCTCTACCAACTGAGCTATGGTGGC
>PKCT01000256.1 GCA_002862325.1 Phycisphaerae bacterium | reverse complement strand
CATCGATCTCGACGCCGAGCAGATGGTGCTCAGCCCGGACTACGTCTTCGACAATTTCATCGTGGGTCCCGGCAACCGTCTGGCTCTGATGGCGGCCAACGCCGTCTCGGAGAAACCGGGTCGAGCGTACAACCCGTACTTCATCCACGGTGGGGTCGGGCTCGGGAAGACGCACCTCCTGCAGTCCATTTGCCAGCGGATCCTCAAGGATCAACCGAACGCCAACATCTGCTTCATCTCGTGCTCGACCTTCATGGATTTGTTCCACGAGTGCGTGAAGGCTGGTCAGATGCAGGACTTCCGCCACCACTTCCGGACCGCGGACGTCCTCGTCATCGACGACATCCACTTCCTGTCGAAGCATGATCAGTCCCAGGAGGAGTTCTTCCACACCTTCAACGCCCTGTACCAGTCCGGGCGCCAGATCGTGCTGAGCTCCGACGCGGCCCCCTCGGAGATCCCGGATCTCGAAGAGCGTCTCGTGAGTCGATTCAATTGTGGATTGGTGGCGCGAATCGAGCGACCGTGCTACGAGACAAGGGTGTCGATCCTCAAGGCGAAGGCCGCCCTGCACGATCTGGAGCTTCCCGACGACGTCCCCGCATACATCGCCGCTCGGCTCGATACGAACATTCGCGAGCTCGAGGGGGCACTGACCAAGATTCGAGGCTTCGCCCTCGCGGAAGGCCTCCCGATCACCCTCGACCTCGCCAAGCAGGCCCTGGCCGACGATCCCACCCGCCAGTCGGGCGAGGAGACAACGGCTCCTTCGATCCAGACGATCATCGAGTCGGTGACGCGATACTACGACGTCAAGCTCACCGATCTCCTGAGCAAGCGGCGACACAAGTCGATCACGGTCCCGAGGCAGGTCTGCATGTGGCTCGCCAGACGACACACCAGATTCAGCCTCGAGGAGATCGGTGGATACTTCGGTGGACGCGACCACACGACCGTGATGCACGCCATTCGAGCGATCAACCGTCGCCGGGATGAGGATTCATCGTTCAGCGACGACATCGAACGACTCGAGACGTCGGTGCTTGGGCAGTACGACTGAGCGTCATCCATCGCGGCACGCCCAAGAGACCATGAACGATCCATGGCGTCCACATCGGATGTTGTGGTTTTCTTGTGATCATTTTGTGGGTGGATTCCAATGACGAGGTGGGTTTTTTCCACACCGCTTGTGGATGATCGCGCCGAATGATGTCGTCAAAGCCTCGCGTCCATCGGTCGACTCCGCATCGAAATCGGATCCTTGGTGGTACTCGATCATTTCGGAGCCCCTGGAATCGATCGTGTCGACCGCAATTGATTTCGAATTGTCAGGTTGACCGCAACCCAACCTGCGACATAAGCCCTTGTGTTGGGGGGGTTGTGGGTGGGGTGGTTGATTTGATCCACAAACCGGCGCGACAAAAACGGAGAAGAGAGAAGTACTTTGTCTCTATCCATTCGAAAGAGGCGTTCGACCACGACGTCGAGCGAATCGCACACTTCGACCGGGCATCATCCATGTGGATGAACGCCCTGACAGGTCGCACAGAACGTGGTCGACCGACCTCCCAGAACAACTCGATCGAGTGAATCACCACATCGTGTGCATGGGAGTCCACCACGACCGTACACCTTGTGGTGCGATGCGAAGTTGCCGACTCCACCATCTGGAAGTGTGTGGCTCTGGATCGTCGATCCACCTTGTTCAATCGCCTTCTGGAGTATGACCCGAAGCGCATCGGCAAGTCGCTTCACTTGGGGTCTGGAAATCGTGTTCGCCGGTTGGTTCGGATGGACACCGGCGGCGAACAACACCTCGTCCGCGTAGATGTTCCCGACACCAGCGATCACCGATTGATCGAGCATCGCCGTCTTGATCGAGCGACTGGTTCGCCTGAGGCGGTCGTACAGGGTCTCTGGAGCGATCGTGTGTGCTTCGGGACCCAATCCTGCCAGGAGCCTCTCTTCGAGGTCTGACGGGCTCTGAGCGAGATGGACGCCACCGAATCGCCGTGGATCGATGAAGTCCAGTCTGGTTTCCGGAGATGTCCCGGCCCCTCGTAGCATCCACACCACATGCCGGTGTGGCGATGTCGATCTCGATCCGCGAGGGTGAAGTTCGAGTCTCCCCGACATCCCGAGCCTGATGACGATCCCGATTCCATCCTCGAGCCTGACGATGAGCTGTTTCCCGCGTCGATCCACCATCTCGACCCGTCGGCCCACACCGAGATCCGCGGGGTGGAGGCGGCCTCGACGCCGCCCCCCGAGATCTCGGATCACGTCGCGGCGACGAACGGATGCCCGATCGATCGACATGTTGGTCAACGTCGACGCGAGATGACGGCGTATGGCTTCGACTTCTGGGAGCTCAGGCATGGTCGATGGGGGTGGGGGCCGGCGGACTATACTCGGGTGTCGGTTCGGTCCTGGCAACCTTCGGAACCGTCGACGGGATGCGGTCCGAGATGGCGATTCGGGTGGCGTCTTGAGGTTTCGGTACGCCATATGGATCGAACATGAGCAAGTCAGCACTCCATCACGAAGACCCCGCGGAAGCCGCCCTGGCGGTTCGTGAACACGCCGACCGCATCCGTCGGGAGGTCTCCGGGGTGATCGTCGGTCAGGATGAGGTCCTGAACGAGGTCCTGCTTTCGATCTTCTGCGGCGGCCACGCGATCATCGAGGGCGTCCCGGGCCTCGCGAAGACGCTGATGGTGCACACCCTCTCCCAGACGCTCGGGCTCGAATTCTCTCGCGTCCAGTTCACCCCCGATCTCATGCCGGCGGACATGACCGGCACCGAGGTGATCGAAGAGGACAAGACCACCGGTCGTCGCGAACTGAGGTTCGTGCCCGGTCCGATCTTCGCCAACATCATCCTGGCCGACGAGATCAATCGAACACCGCCGAAGACGCAGGGCGCACTCCTGGAGGCGATGCAGGAGCGACAGGTGACTGTGGGTGGGGAGAGCCACACCCTGCCGAACCCGTTCTTCGTCCTCGCGACCCAGAACCCGATCGAGCAGGAAGGCACCTATCCCCTGCCCGAGGCCCAACTCGACCGCTTCATGTTCAACATCCGCATCGGCTATCCGACGGAAGCCGAGGAACTCGCGATCGTCCAACGGACGACCACCGAATCCGCCGCCGACGTGAAGCCGGTTCTGAACGCCGAGGACTGCCTGCGGATCCAGCAACTGGTCAGAACCGTCCCCATCGCAGACCACGTCGCGAGGTACGCCCTCCGACTCGTGCGGGCCACCCGCGTTCGCGAGAGCGTCGAAGACAAGCCGGAGGTCGTTCGCGACTATCTGGCCTGGGGTGCGGGACCACGCGCAAGCCAGTTCCTTGTTCTCGCGGCGAAGGCCCGAGCCCTCACCACGGGATCGACCCATGTCACTCCGGAGATCCTCCGTTCGGTCGCCCTGCCGGTCCTTCGTCACCGGATCATCGCGAACTTCAACGCTGAAGCCGACGGGGTCACCACGGACGACGTCGTGCATTCCCTGCTTGAGACCACGCCGGTGGACGATGCGGATCCGACCACGCGATCCACACTCGATTCCGTGACTGGCTGACCGCTCGACGTCTTGAATCGGAGACCGATCCTTGGCGGATACGGACGAGGCATTCGAACGCATGAGGGCGGAGCAGTATCTGGCTCCCGAGACGATCGGGCAGCTCGGTTCGCTCGAGCTCCGCGCCCGCATGATCGCCGAGGGCGTCATGAGCGGAATGCATCGCTCCCCCTACCAGGGGCTCGCGGTGGAATTCGCCCAGCATCGACAGTACGTCCCGGGCGACGATCTTCGCCACCTGGACTGGAAGGTGTACGGTCGGAGCGACAAGCTCCACCTGAAGCAGTATCAGCAGGAGACCAATCTGGACATCAACCTGCTGGTCGACTGCTCCGCGTCCATGCGATACGGAACGCTCGACCTGAAGAAGGGCTGGGGGGGTACGAAGGCGTCTCTCGTGCGGAAGCGTTGGACGAAGTTCGACCACGCCACCGCGATCGCGGCGGCCATGTGCTATCTCTCCCTTCAACAGAGGGATCGCGTGGGCCTTGCCGTCTTCGCGGACGGGATCCGCGCCCAGGTGAAGCGGTCGAATGCGCGGGACACCTGGCGAAGAATGGTGCGAACGCTCAGCATGGAGACGGTCGAAGATCGCACGGACGTTTCGAAGGTGATCGACCAGGCGATGGCGGCCACCGGCAAC
>PKCT01000275.1 GCA_002862325.1 Phycisphaerae bacterium | reverse complement strand
CGTCGAGCACCAGTTCGCCGGAGTTGAACATCGCCACCCCACCCCCGAAGAGCACGGCCGTGTTGCCGCTGATCTCACTGTCGATGAGCGTCAGCGCACTCTCCGTGCCGACGTAGACCGCACCGCCGATCCCGGAGGACGACGGATACTCGGCGATATTGCCTGAGATAGTGCATCCGACGACCGTGGCCGAGGATCCGTCGCCCAGGAACATCGCGCCGCCTCGGAAATCCGATCGATTGTCGCGGATCACGCAGTTCACGAAGACCCAATGATCACCGGAGAGACTCACGGCGCCGCCGTACGCCGCCGGCCTCCGGTGATCCGTACATTCTCGATGCGAGCGGCGCGATCGCTCCCCATGGACTCCAGAACCTGGCCGAGGCCCTGGGCATCGAGGACCGTCGCGGGCCGCCCGTCGACGTCCGCGGCGCCACGGAGGACGACGTTCCGTGCGAAGAAGGGGATCGGACCCTCGAGCAGATACGTCCCCGCCGCGATCTCGACCACATCACCGGTCGTCGCCTTCTCGACGGCGACGACGGGATCGACATGGTCGCACGACCCGTCGAGACAGACGGTGATGGTGTCGGCGTGCGCCACGCCACCCAGGATGACGAGCGATGCGAAGAATGCGGATTGAAAGCGTGTGAACATGGTGCATGGCCCTCGGCAGGCGGCCACGGGCGGGTGGCGACACGACAACTCGAATACCAGTCCAACGTACCGTCAAAATCCGATGGATCGAGCGTGATGTCGTGAAGCCCCTGGAATCGCACGCTGGACTCGATCTGTTCCGCATCGAAACATCCACGGTTGCGCCGATGGCCCATTATTCTGAGTTTCGTCGTCTCCGAGCCGTGCCCCGAGAATGCCCGGTCGCCTCAACGCCAGGCGGCGAGCATCGGTCCCAGGTCGGCCCCGTTCACCTCGCCATCGCCGTTGAAGTCGGCGTCGATCCCGTCGAAGGTGCCGTCGCAGGAATCTTCGATGCATCCGACGACCATGGTGTGTGTCGCCGGAGACCTGCGACGTGTTCGGTACGTCCGAGGCGTCATTGCCGCAGATGCGGGTACCGGCGAGCATGATCTCACCCTCGGTACTCATGAAGCCGCGCCCCCGCCGAATTGCCGCTGACCTCGGTGTCGATGAGCCTGACGACGCCCTCCGAGATCCAGTCGGCGCCACCATGTAGCCAGCGTCGAACTTCGGATGCGACACGGTGTTCCCCGAGATCTCGCATCCCTCGAAGGTGATGGGGTACGGCGTGGAACTCACCAGGAACATGCCACCGCCTGCCCGGTTCCGGCCCGACGCACCGAGCCGTCATGTCGCCGCGAAGATCCCCGAGACGAAACAACCCTCTCCGGTCACGAAGAGGGTTGCCTTTGGTGTGAATAGCGGGGACAGGATTCGAACCTGCGACCTCCGGGTTATGAGCCCGACGAGCTACCAGACTGCTCTACCCCGCAATCAGTTGTGGACCGGGGAGCGTAGGGCCCTCCCGGCCGGGTGTCAAGACGAGACGATCCTCATCGGATCCGGATCAGCCGTCCTTCTCGGCCATCATCGAGACCATGTCGAGGCAGCGGTTGGCGTAGCCGGCCTCGTTGTCGTACCAGCTGACCACCTTGAAGAACCGATCGTTGAGCTCGATGCCGGCTCCGGCGTCGAAGATCGAGCTGTGGGTGTCCCCCATGAAGTCGCTCGAGACGACCTCGTCCTCGGTGTAGCCGAGATAGCCCTTCATCGCGCCGTTCGCGGCGGCCTTCATCGCCTCGTTGATCGCCGCGAGGCTCGTGCTCTTGGCGGTGCGGAAGGTGAGGTCGACGCAGCTGACGTTCGCGGTCGGCACGCGGAACGCCATGCCGGTGAGCTTGCCCTTGATCTCCGGAATGCAGAGCGCAACGGCCTTCGCTGCCCCGGTGCTCGCGGGGATGATGTTCATGTAGCCGTTGCGGCCGCCCCGCCAGTCCTTCTTGCTCGGACCGTCCTGGGTGGGCTGGGTCGCGGTGACCGCGTGGACGGTCGTCATCAGGCCCTCTTCGATCCCGAACTCGTCGTTGAGGACCTTGGTGATCGGCGCGAGGCAGTTCGTGGTGCAGCTCGCGTTCGAGACCACCGTATCGGTCGCGGGATCGTACTGATCGTGGTTCACGCCGAAGACCATGGTCTTGACGGTGTCGGGCGACTTGGTCGGCGCGGAGATCACGACCCGCTTGCACCCGGCGTCGATGTGCTTCTTCGCGTCGTCGCCGTTGGTGAAGAGACCGGTCGATTCGATCACGTAGTCGACGCCCATCTCGCCCCATGGCAGCACCGCGGGATCGCGTTCGCTGGTGCACCGGGTCGACTGTCCGAAACACTCGAAGCCCGCATCGGTGGCGGTGGCCGGATGCTCGAAGCGGCCGTGCATGGTGTCGTGGTTCAGCAGATACGCGAGACTGTCGCTGGGGACCAGGTCGTTGACGCCGACGAACTCGAACCCGCCGCGGCGGATGCCCGCGCGATAGACCAGACGACCGATGCGTCCGAAACCATTGATGCCGACCCGAATGGCCATGATGCCAACCTCGCTTCGTGAGACGTGCTGATGACGGCCGCTCGCCGGACCACGTGGTCGGGCCCGAAGCCGTCGGAAGACCGGACAGGATAGCGACGCCCCGGATCGTTTGCTGACGTCGCCGGATCACGGATCAGCTGGTGGTCGACTCGCGCTTTTTCCGGCGGATCTCGCTCCGCAGCACCATGTCGTAGATCGGGGGGAGCAGTTCGAAGATGCCGCACGCCAGACGTCCCGTGAAGGTGGTCCAGACCTCTGCGCGAGGCCGCCTCAGACATCGGATCACCGCGTCCGCGACCCGTTCCGGCGGTTGGACGAAGATCTTCGGCGCATGGGTGGGCGTCCCGTCCGCCCGGAGCACCGGACCGTGCCGGTCGCCGCTCTCGCGGCCCGCCACCTCGAAGAACTCCGTCTTGGTCGTGACCGGATGGACGCTCGACACCGCGATCCCGGTGCCGTCGAGTTCGCACCGCATCGAACGGCACACGTGCGTCAACGCCGCCTTGGTCGAGGAGTAGAGTCCGTAGTCGGGCATGGTGAACTTCCCGAGGATGCTGGCGCACCCGAGAAGATGTCCCGGACGACCGGCGTCGAGCATTCGCAGGGCGGAGACCCGAAGGAGATCCACGGCGCTCACGAGATTGACGTCGAAGATTCGCCGAATCTCCTCGCCCGTCGCCTCGACGACGGGCTTCTCGATCCCGTATCCGGCGTTCGCGAAGACCGCGTCGATCGCACCGAAACGCGAGACGGTCTCGTCCACCATCGCCTCGTTCGCACCGGCGTCGGTCACGTCGCCGACGAAGACCTCGCAGACGCCTCCCTCGTCGGCGATCCGGGCCGCGGTCCTCTCCAGTGGTTCGACTCGACGTCCCGTGATCATCAGACGCATACCGACCCGAGCCGCCGCGATCGCCGTCGAGGCCCCGATGCCGGTCCCACCCCCCGTGACGAGGAGCGACTTGTCGGTGAGATCCGTGCCTAGGCCGTCGCGTCGTGTCATCGTTCGGTGGATTCCGCATGGAGGGAGAAGGTCGCGGAGAACGTCTTGCCGCCTTCGACCACCCGGGCGTCCCCATCGCTCAACCCGGCGGTCGCCGCCAGCATCGGCTCGACGCAGACGTACCCGACACCGATCGGTGCGTAGATCTGGAGCATGGGCCATTGCTCGTCGGCGGCGATGCGCAGCTGCGCTCGATCACGCTTCACGACCACCTCCCATCCACCGGGCGGAGCGAGGTAGAGATCGTCGTACGCGGTCGTGCCCAACGGTCCATCGAAGATCGCCTGCCCGAGAACGCTGGGATCTCCGGCCTTCCGGACCGGCAAGCCGAGCTCGTCGAGCTCGATCCGCTGCAACGGTGGCGAGTGGACCTCGAGCGGAGACTCGGCGTCGGTTCCTCCGGGGGCGAGATAGGGATGCCAACCGGCTCCGAGCGGGACCGCGCCCGCACCCGCCTCCACCCTCATCGTGCATTGGGCCCGGACGCCGCCCGCGGTGTTCGCCACCGACCAGCGCACCCTCAGGACGTGCTCGAAGGGGAACGCCTCGAAACCCCACACGCCGGGATGCCATGCCAGCGAACCCACCAGGGCTCCGTCGCCGTCGGGTTCGACCTCGAAGTCGGTCGAGCGGTACAGCGCCTGCGAGATGGTGAGCGTCTTGACGCCCGCGGACGCCAGCAGCACCGCGGCCACGCAG
>PKCT01000065.1 GCA_002862325.1 Phycisphaerae bacterium | reverse complement strand
GGAGAGGTGGCGGAGCGGTTGAACGCGCCGGTCTCGAAAACCGGTATGGCCTCCGGGTCATCGTGGGTTCGAATCCCACCCTCTCCGTTCTCGGTCACATGGACGCCGCGCTTCGCGCGGCGTTCTGTGCATCAGACCCGGGCCCCGTCGCTGGTGGGGATCCATCCCTGCGAACCGTCCGGGAGTTCGATGCGCCACCATCCGGGACGGGCCTCGAGAATGCGGAACTCGACACCCGCGGTGATGGGTTCCTCGATCGCCGCTTCGAAACCATCTCCATTGCCGCTTCTCACCAGGACTTCGGGTTCGATGACGACGCCCACGGGCCTCCAGTTCGGCGCGATCGCATCCAGACCCACGGTCGTGAAACAGAGGATCGCGACGACACAGGTCGTCAGCAGACCACCGCGCCAGAAGGCGGACCGAGACTCCGCCTCCTCGTCCCGTCGGCGCGCGACGGTCTTCCGGATGAGCAGCAACACCCAGAAGCCGATCCATGCCACGATGCCAAGCCACCATCTCGCCTCCACCGACAGGATCCTCCAACCGGCCGCCGCGTCACCGAAGTCCAGATCGTTGGCATCCGCTTCGATCGGTCGGACGATCTTCGCGCGAGCGACCGCGAGGTTCGCTGCGAGGTCGTCGTTCGTCGGTGAGAGTCTCTGCCCGCGGCGATAAGCGAGGATCGCTTCGCCGATCCGTCCGCCTCGGAGATAGGCGTTGCCGAGATTGAACCAGACCGCCGCATCGTCGACGCCGGTCTCGATCAACGCGTTCCACGCATCGGCGCTCCGGTCGAACCCCGCCTGGGCCGCCGTGGAACCCGAGATTCCATCGATCCCGTCGAGATACGCCTGCTCGGCGCTCTGCGCGAGACGCGATCGAGTGGATACGTCCGAAGACGCCTTCTCGGTCGGCAGGCCGTTCGCATTCCAACCGATGCCCAGCACCACGAGGCCTGCGATCATCGTGATTCGCCATCGACTCACGCTCCACCTCCGTTGTTCGAGGGACGAAGGCGATCGAGCTCGCTCACGAGGCCTCTCGCCTCATCGAGAAGCGATTCCTGGTCCTGGCCGTCACCGCGGTCGTATCTGGCGGCTTCCGCCCGCTTGAGTATCCGCTCAAGCGCGTCGAGGAGGTCGTCCGATCCGCCTCGTTCGCGCACCCGATCGACCGTCTCCCGGGCGGTGAGCGAACCGGATGGAAGGTGGAGCCGGCTCGCGACGAGTTCGCTGAGGGCGTGCAAGACCCGATCCGCGACCTGGGCATCGGGGTTCTCGAGCTCCGCCAGGGCATCGGCACGGGCGCGGCCTGCGCGAACGAGTTCGGGATGTTCGAGGCGATGTCGGCGACGCCAGCTCACGGTCATCACCGCGGCGAAGGCGAGCGGAGGCAGGGCGATCGGAATCGACATCGGCCATGACAGTCCCGACGGTCCGCGATCACGAAGGTCTTCGGCGTCGATGGGACGATTCGCCCGGAGCGCATCGTCGACCGTGGTCAACGTGTGTCCACGTCCCGCCGCGTCCGGATCGACACCCCCGAGCGTCAGATCCAGATCGAGACGTTCGCTCGGGCTCACGTCGATCGGGACCGGTACGGTCCGAGCGATCACGTATCGACCGAGTTTCGGATCGAAGCTTGGGAAGGCGATCGCGGGGATCTCGGTGAGATCATCCCGCTCGGGACGAAGGGTCTCGGTGAAGACCTTGGTCCGTCCTTCGACGATTCCGGTGGTGGGGGAATCCGGAATGCGGAATCCTCTCAGCGAAGGGTCGTCGCGGAGCGCCGGCGGTCGGAGATTCGCGAGGTCGATCGCCGGTCCATCACCGATGTCCTCGACCTCGAGGATCAGCGTGATCGGGTCGCCCACGGCGACCTTGGTGGGTTCCGCCATCGCGCGAATTCGGAAGCGTCCGACGGCTCCGGTGAAGCCGGCCGGGCGTCCCTCGTCCGGCAGTTCGCGAACATCGACGCTCGCCTCCTGGGGGATCGCGACCACCGGGCGAACGCCCTCGATGCTCAGGTCCCGTCTTCCGAAGAGGTCACGTTCCGCTCGAATGCCGGTTGGTTGCCGAAGAACGATCCTGATGTCGCCGGAATCGATGAAACCCGCCCTGATCGGATGCTTCACGGTCCGCAACTCGTAGAGGAAGTACAGCTGCCCGTCCCGATCGATCTCCCGGCCGGCGGGGCGTCTGCGTTCGCGTTGGAGCTGTTCGAGGGCTTCACCGAAGATGCCCCAACGAGATCCCTCCTGATCGATGAGCGACCACATGTTCGCTTCATCGAGGGCGATCCGCTCCTCGGCGTTGCGATACTGCTTCACCCAGATCTGGAGCGTCATCTCGACCGCTTCTCCGATCCAGGCTTCGCGGGGATCGGCCAGGACTTCGGTGAACAGCAGATCGCCGACCTCGCTTCGGCTGGCGATGAGGCGCCACGGTCGACTCTCGTAGATCTTTCCATCCGCGTCGACCGTGATCGGCGGAATCTCGATGATGCCCGAACGCTCGGGCGTGATGCGAAGGGTGTAGGAGATCGTCTCTCGCTTCGTCACCACGCCATTCACGACCTGCACGAACGAACTGGTCTGGGTTCCCGGCATCAGCTCGCTCGAAGCACCATCGATCGCAGGGATCTTCGGAGCGTCGTGCCGCTCGGCATTGACGACGTCGATGGTCACCGTGAACGTCTGGCCCACCCACACCTCGCGCTGACCGAAGTTGAAATCGACGTCGGTCTGTGCATGGGTCGTCACGGTGAAGAGTCCGAGCACCAGGGCCACGGCAAGACTCCAACCACGAAAGGGGGCACAGGAGTGGGGATCTTTGAAGGAATCGGTCACCAATCTCGCTCCACCGGGGTCCGTTCCTCGTCGGCTCGCTCGGCCGCCGCTTCGCGTCTTCGTTGCTTCTCCTTGTCTCGCACGGACTGCAAGAGACGCTCAGCCTCTTCTCGGGTCATGCGGTCGTCCGGACTCTCATCGGCGGAGGCCTCGTCCTCCTGCTGATCCTGCTGCTGTTGGTCCTGCTGCGGTTGGTCCTGTTGCGGTTGGTCCTGCTGCTGCTGGTCCTGCTGCTGTTGGTCCTGCTGCTGCTGGTCCTGCTGCTGCTGGTCCTGCTGCTGTTGGTCCTGCTGCTGTTGATCCTGTTGTTGCTGTTGGTCCTGTTGTTGCTGTTGGTCCTGTTGTTGCTGGTCCTGTTGTTGCTGCTGGTCCTGTTGTTGCTGCTGGTCCTGCTGCTGCTGGTCCTGCTGCTGTTGGTCCTGTTGTTGCTGGTCCTGCTGCTGCTGATCCTGTTGCTGCTCGTCTTGTTGTTGCTGCTGATCCTGTTGCTGCTGCTGGATCTCCTCGAGCTGCTTCAGGAGGCGATGGGCGAGTTCGGCATTCGCGCGGGCATCGGCATTCGAGGGGTCGGCCGTGATCGCATCCTTGAAGTGCTGCAGTGACCGATTCACGGATTCCATCGCGCTCTGCATCGGATCGGGTTGATCGGGCGACGAACTCGGTAGGGCGACATCGCCCGTCGACTCCGAGGCGGCCAGGGCCTCGGCGTAACGGGCCGTCCCCTCGTTGTACATCGCCGCAGCGGCGAGCTCCGCATCGCCCGATGCGGCGGCGATGCGAAACGCCTCGGCCGCCGGTCCGAAATCGCCGGCGCGATAGCGGGCGACGCCGAGGTTGTAGGCGAGATCGGCTCGGTTGGGCGCTGCTGCCAGGGCGTTCTCCCACCGGCCGGCCGCCCGGGGCCAGTCTTCGGCCGCCATCGCCGCCTCCGCTTCTGCTACTCGAAGGGGGACGAGGTCGGCGGGTTCCGACGTCGTCTGCGCGGCGGTACCGAGCAGGGCCGTCAGGAAGATGGTTGGCAGTGGATTCATCGGGCGAGTCCTTCCGCGTGCGGTGTCCGTCTTCGGTCGCTGATCAGGCAGTCGATGACGAGCAGGGCCAGTGCGATCAGGAGAAACCACCGAAACCGTGGTGTCAACTGCTGGGTCGTGATGCTCCCGCGGTCGCGTTCGTCGATCAACTTGACCCAGTCCGACAGGAACTCGGAGAGATCGACCAGGCTAGTTCCCGCGGGTACGAAGGCGCCGTCTCCGGCCCGGGCGACGGCGTCGAGCGTGTCCCCGTCCATGCGGCTCCAGACCTCGGCTCCTCGATACTTGAGCCAGGTCGGCTGCCCATTCACCATATCCGGGATGCGGGCACCGTCCTGCGAGTCGCCGAGACCGACCGTGTAGACCCGTGCGCCGTGACGTTGCTTCGCCTCCGCCGCGGCCTCGATG
>PKCT01000160.1 GCA_002862325.1 Phycisphaerae bacterium | reverse complement strand
CGCTGGCGCCTGCGGCGGCTCGTTCGAACGCCGAATCGATGCAGGAGGACGATCTCAGACTGTTCGCGACGATGCTGAACGACGACGCGGTACCCTTCGCGTTCCGCCGCGAAGCGGCGATGCGTTTGGCCGAGTCGGGGGGCCGCGAGGCGGCCGCAGCGTTCCGCATCGCCTTGCGTGACGGCGACGAATCTCAACGCGACATGGTGATCGAGGCGATTCGTTCCAGCGGAAGCGCCGGCCGACCGGTGGTGAGGACGCTCCTCGACGCGATGCTGGCGGAGAAGGTCGGTCCCGAAGAGGTGGCGCAGATCATCGTCGCGGATTCCGGAACGGAGCTCGATCTCGTCCGCGAGCGCTTTCTCGAGAGCGTTGGAACGGACGACTGGAACCGATACGCGGATCTGCTCGCTCGAATTCCATTGCCCGAGGCGGCGGAGATCCTGATCGACGCCATGGGTGAGGTCAACGACGAGTCCTCCATCGTGGTCGTGGATGCCGCCCTGCAACGCTGGTCGAACACCACGGAGTCCCGAGACCAGAACGGCTGGCGGCAGTGGTGGGTCCGATTGAGCCTCGGGGGGGGCGACGCCACGGCGTTGCAGCAGCTGACCGATCGGATCGCGGTCGAATCGTCGAGGGCGGATCGGGCGTTGGCCCGGGCGATCGCGGCGGAGACTCGAGCCCAGCAGCTCGCGACGCGTCTGGCGGAGGTCAAGACCAGGGCCATGGCGTTGCTCGAGGGGGAATCCAGGACGGACGCTCTGCGGGCCATGTTCATCGACGACGAACCTCTGGTGAGGGCGGCGGGGATCTCCCAGGTCGAACGCATGCTCCGAAACGCACAACCGATCCCGGACGTGGTCCGACGCGATCTCTCCGTCCTGATCACCGACGAGATGCCCGCGAATCGGATCAGTACGGTGAAGATCCTCGATGCAATCGGCGTCGACGGACTCGCCGACACGCTCGCGTCGTCGCTCATGTCCGAATCCGACCCCATGGTCGTGGCCGCGGGGCTTGCGGTCCTGGGCAGTCGCCCGAATCCGGTGGCTATTCCGCTTGCCATCGAGACCCTTCAACGATCGGACCCTACGTTGACCTCCGCCGCGGCGCGGGTGATCGGAGAAGTCGCCGCCGCGGGCCTCCTCCATCCCGACGATCGCATCGCCATTCGTGGTCTGCTGCCTGAACTCGACCAGATCACCGATCGGGATACCGCTCGGACGAAGGTCCTCATCGCGGACGAGGACGGTCTGAAGGCGGCACGAGGACTCCTGCGGGCCGACACCGAGGCGGTCAGACGCGGTGCCGCGGAGGGGTTCCGGAAGCGGGGTCTTCGAGACGTACTCCGCGAAGAGGCCTCGGATCCCACGGTTCGGCGCGTGGCCATTCAGACCTGGATCGATTCGCCGCCGGCGATCGATCTCGTCAATCTCGAGGTCTTGAAGGAACTCCGGCCGGTCGAAGACACCGAACAGTCCCGATCGGACCTCTCCACGTGGTTCGGAGCGGTCGTCGAGATCCTCGAGGCACTTCCGATCGATCGCCTCGCCGATGCCGAACGGATGATCCAGGGCGAAGCATCGCTGCTCGACGCTCGCTGCACGTCGCTTCGTCGCGGTCTCTCCGGCGGACTGCTCACGACGGAGGCGCGTCAGGAGCTCCAGGATCTTCTGATGGAGGCCATGGCGGAAGGCGAACGATGGACCGAGTTGCTCGCGGAGTTGAGATCGCTGGACGCGGAGTCTCCGGATTCGCCCTACCGGGCGAGGCTCTTCGAGCTGCTGGTTCGAACCCAGGACTGGGATGGCGCCGCGACCCTGGAACCCTCGGTCTCGACCTGGATCCAGCTGGCCGAGGACGAGCGGATGGGGGATCCCAGGATCCTCGGGCCGCTTCTCGGGGAGATCGACCGGAGGTTCGATGCCGAACTCGGACCCCGAGAACGGGAACGTTTGGACCGGATCGCGCCGCCAGAGGATTCTTCCGACGCCTGATCGGTCGGGCGGCGGAGGCGGTGGTGCAGGTACCATCTACGCCTCGACTCCGCGTCACCGTGCATCGTGCGGTGACTCCCACTGAACGCCAGCCCCCTGGAGGCCGATGTCCATGACGCCCCGCGCCGCGACCGATTCGAAGATGGAAACGCGCATCGAACGCGACACCATGGGAGAGATGCCGGTTCCAGCCGATGCGCTCTACGGAGCGAGCACCCAGCGAGCGGTCCTGAACTTCCCGATCTCCGGGCGTCCGGTTCCGGCCCAGGTGGTCAGGGGATTCGCGGAGTTGAAGCGGGCGTCGGCGCAGGTCAACGCCTCGCTCGGGGTGATCCCTCGTCGCGTCGGAAGCCTGATCGTCCAGGCGACGGATCGGCTCATTGCAGGTCTCGACGGTCGGGACGAGCGTGGCGTCGACTGGTGGATGGCGCAGTTCCCCGTCGACGTCTTCCAGACCGGTTCGGGCACGAGCACCAACATGAACGCCAACGAGGTCATCTCGAATCTCGGCTGTCTGGAGGCGGGAGGGGATCTCGGCGACAAGGACCCCGTGCATCCGAACGATCACGTCAACCAGGGCCAGAGCAGCAACGACACCTTTCCGACCGCGATGCAGATCGCGGGCGCGATGGAGATCGACCGTTCGCTCATTCCCGCGCTTCGTCGACTGGCGAAGCAGCTCGACGCGAAGGCCCGGAAATGGCACGAGGTCGTGAAGACCGGACGAACCCACCTGCAGGACGCGACCCCGGTGCGGGTCGGACAGGAGTTCTCCGGCTTCCACGCCCAGATCGAGTATGCGATCGTCAGGGCGGAGCGGGCGCGTGAGCGGCTCGCGGAGAATCTTCCGATCGGCGGCACCGCGGTGGGCACTGGCATCAACACCCATCCGGAGTTCGCGGATCAGGTGGTCGGGCGGTTGTCCAAGCGGATGAAGATCGACTTCCGCGAGGCGCCCAACCACTTCGAGGCGCAGGCCACTCGAGACTGCGTCGTGGAGGCTTCGGGGGAACTTCGCACGATCGCGGTCAGCCTGTCCAAGATCGCCAACGACATCCGCTGGCTTGGCTCCGGTCCGCGTTGCGGTCTCGGCGAACTCGTGCTGCCCGCGACCCAGCCGGGCTCTTCGATCATGCCCGGCAAGGTGAACCCGGTCATCTGCGAGAGCGTGATCCAGGTCTGCTGCCAGGTGCTCGGGCACGATGCGGCCATCGCCCTGGGCGGTTTCGGAGGCGTCGGGTCGGTCCTTCAGCTGAACATGGCCATGCCGATGATGGCCTGGACGTTGCTGGACGTGGTCGAGCTGCTCGCGCGGACCATCGACATCTTCGACCAGAAGTGCATCCGCGGTCTCGAGCTCGATCGCGAGGTCGCCGAGGGGTACGTCGAACGCAGCCTCATGATGGGCACCTCGTTGGCGCCGGTGGTGGGCTACGAGGCGGCGGCGGCACTCGCCAAGGAGGCGCATCGACGAGGACTGAGCATCCGTGAATTGGCCCATGAGCTCGAGGTGGCGACCGAAGCGGAGATCACCCGGGCCCTCGATCCCTATTCGATGACCTCGACCTCCGACGAGGGAAGTGGGAAGTCCACATCCAAGGCGAGCGGAGGAGCGAAGAAGAAGGGGAAGAAGAATCCGTCCCGCGTCGGGAAATCGCCCTCGAGGCGAGCGGGTCACAAAGCTGGAGGAAGTCGATGACCATGTCCATTCCAACGCACGATCCTACCTTCGACCCGGTGCTCCCGGACGTGACGATGCACCTCGTTCCGCCCACCGACCCGGTCACCGGGGTGGTCACCAGGAACGAGCTCTGCATGCGTGGCAAGTCCTCCAGCTTCGTCCGCCACGTCTGCATCGACGTCTCCGGCACGCCACTGGAAGGCAGCTTCCGGTCGGGGCAGAGCTTCGGGATCATTCCTCCGGGCGAGACCGACCGGGGGCGTGGACACAAGGTTCGTCTGTACTCGATCGCGTCGCCGACGGGCGGGGAGGACGGTTCGGGGGCGATCCTGTCGACCACGTGCAAGCGGCTCATCGACGAGTTCCAGGGTGACGACACCACGCCGGAGGGCAGCCGGTTGTTTCTCGGGGTGTGCTCGAACTACGTCTGCGATCTTCGACCGGGGGACGAGGTGCAGGTCACCGGACCGGTCGGCAAGCGATTCGTCCTGCCCGAGGAACCGGCCCGCCACGACTATCTCATGCTCGCGACCGGCACCGGCATCGCGCCCTTCCGCGGCATGATCCTCGATCTTCTCGAGGGTCCGGCCGGACCGGTGGGCAGCGACATCCATCTGGTGATGGG